>NZ_KQ236688.1:401148-701427 GCF_001183545.1 Cellvibrio sp. pealriver | reverse complement strand
AGTTATTTTTACTTTTCTGTGAAGCAAAAGGTCAATCCACAATTACCGGCCACTGAACAAGAAGCATCGCTTGAGAAATTCATTAAATCGGCCAAAAAGATTGGCCGTACAGAATTGGATTTAAGCGGTGAAGCTGACCTGAGCATTGTAAACCCAGAAAAATACCGCTACGAGGTGATCAAGAAAATCGCGGAGGAAAATAACACGCTTCGCCAAGCCATCGGCCAGAGCTGCGATATTCAATTAGACGGCATTTCCAACCGTGTTAAATGGCAGCGCACGGGCATTATCGATTTGGTAATTTACATCCCCTATCGCACCCAACTGAATTGTAAGCAACAGCAGTGAAAGTCATACAAGTGCACAAAAAAACTACGCAGACTTAACTCTGGAAGCAGACCCAATTGTACATTTACACGCTAAGCACTTTGCACCAGATCAAATTTTATTATTATTTTTGCTTATTTTTTTCATACCGATTATCAGTTGATATACATCAATCACTACAGCCATAAATTTCGCAACACTACCTCTGTGATTAACAACAGAGGTAGTGCAAATGCGTCATTTGGGATTAATGGTTTTATTAGGTAGTGCCTGTATTACAGCGCCGGTATTCGCACATGAAGATGGCGAGTTTTTTGTGCGTGTGGGTGCAGTGCAGATTGAACCCGATGCCAGTAGCGGTACTGTGTTAGGCGGCGGAGTGGATGTAGATAGTGCAACAGGCATAGGCTTTTCCGGCACCTGGTTTGCAACACCGCACATTGGTATTGAATTATTGGCAGCCTTTCCGTTCGAGCATGACATTGTGGGTACCGGTGCGTTAGACGGTGTTGATATTGGCAGCACCAAACATTTGCCACCCACTCTTTCACTGCAGTACTACCCACTTAGCGAGAGCAAATTCCAACCTTATATTGGCATCGGGCTGAATTACACCACTTTTTTTAGTAACGATACCAGCAACACTTTAGACACCGCACTTGCAGGCAAAACGGATATTTCACTGGATGATTCTGTTGGGCTGGCATTTCAAGTCGGTGCAGATTGGCAACTCACCGACAATTGGTATTTGAATGCGGCCGTCTGGAAAATTGATATCGAGACAACGGCCGACATTTCCGTTAATGGCAAAAAAGCCGCAAGCGTCGATGCCAGTATTGATCCACTGGTAGTGATGGTGGGAGCCGGTTACGCGTTTTGATTTAATCCAGCGGCACATACCCAAAAAATAAAAAACCAAGGAATACCTCACCGACAACAAGGACGTTTTTGCCAGTATCTAACAACATGGCTTGTGGGGTACCTTCCATTTTGATTTTCAGACGTTCGATCTGGTCATCTTCCGGTAATTTAATAAAACACGCGCGGCGGTTTTGGGAGGAGTTATGGCCAAAGTACAATTCTTTGCACACATAAGGCTTGCCTGATGCTTTAAGGGTTTCCTCCACATCCACGTTCGGATCGTCCTGAACGACTTCAATATATTTATCAGGAATGTCTTTATTGAATGACTGGTAAGTTGACTCGCAACCCTGTAACAAAAGAACGCCCAACACACAGGCAATGACTGCTTTAATGTTCATGCTTATATCCTTAAGGCTGGATGATTTTATTTTATAGTCTGTAGTGTATGAACCTACCCTACCTTGTTTGAAACATGCTGGTTGTAACACCTTGTTTCCATTCGTACTGCGCAGACGGCGCTTGCCTGATTGGATTACAGGCCGGAATAGATAATTTACCGTTATCGTGTATATTTGCTCCAGCCTTCGTGGCTTATCGGGCGAAGCCTTATATAACAATTTAATTTTCAATCAGGAACAAGGATTACACGATGTTAAAAAAATCTACATTGGCTATTGCAGTGTTGGCATCTTCATTTAGCACAGTCAGCTTTGCTGACCCTGTTGTTGTTCAATCGGTTATTCCTTATGCAGCGGATTCGCGCATTGCCCAGAATATCCGCAATGAATGTACCAAACTGGGTACACAGTTTGCCGAGTTTACCCAGGAGTTTGGTAAGAAATTCAAAGTTGAGGTACAACTGGCAGGCACCATCGATACCGCGGCTAAAGGCCGTGTATTGCAAATGGAGATTACCGAAGCGGTGAGCATGGGCAACGCATTCATGGGCCACAATAAATATGCCGCTGCGCGCGGTACGCTCTATGAGGACGGTAAAAAAGTGGCGGAATTTGAAGCACGCCGCCAATCAATGGGTGGCGCGTTTGCAGGCTACAAAGGTTCTTGTTCCGTACTGGGCCGTACCATGAAAGCCATGGGTAAGGACGTTGCCCAATGGTTGCAAGCGCCTAACGATAAAGCACTGCTGGGCGATATGTAATTGTGTATTGCCGCCTAAAGAGCGATCCTTAAGCGCTCGCGCAAACAGCCCCGCGCTGTTTGCGCTCCACAAACCGGAATACCCTGCCCTATGACTGCAAACAAACCCTCCGTTACGCCCCCCTCTGCTGCTACAACCTCCTCTGCGCTCTATACCGACCTCTCTGGTTACTATGATCTTATGTGTGCCGATATTGATTATCACGAGCAGAGCAACTATGCGCGCTGGCGCGACCATCGCCCCTTGGGAAACCGGTGCAGCTAATGCATTTTTTGTTGCCATCAAACACTGATTAGAGGAACAGCAACCACTATGATCTACTTAAAAAAATCCATTCATTTATTATTTGCTCTGTGCTTACTCGCATTTGCTGCGTTACAAATCAATGATCCGGACCCTGCAAGTTGGATTTTGTTTTACCTGATTTGTGCCGCAGTGCCGCTGCTGGCATTAATGAACCGCCCGATGAAATCGGTGTTCTGGATTGCACTGGTGATTTGTGGAATTACATTGGGGCTGTATGCCGAAGGTGCTTATAACTATTACCTGCACCGCAACACCGAGCCACTGATGCAAAGCATGAATCCGCAAAAACCTTACATTGAAGAAGCGCGGGAATTTTTAGGTGCGTTGATTGCTTTGGCCATGATTGTGGCAAGTCACTTGTTATCACGCCATCCAAAATAAAAACAATTACTCAATACACTGCAAGGATTTCACCATGACTATCATCAAAACCAGTTACATTGCCGTTATCGTTTTGTTGCTGAGCGCTTGCGCCACCAAGCCTGAGCCAACGGCAAAAGAGGAAATGTCAGACGAGGAACTCGCCTCCGCAATCGTCGCACTTTTGGGTGAAAGTAAAAAAGTGGATGAGAAAGCAGTAGCCAAATATCCGCTGGGCTCAAAAGACAACCCTGTGCGCGTAAGTGGCCCTATGGGGCAACGCTATTATCTCTCGCGTTTGGTGTGCGACAACAATGAGCCAGTATCGGCATTCCAACGCGCAGGCAACGCGGGCATCGGCCCCTTCGGCAACATTATCGATCTGTATGATGTGATTTGCGATACCAACAAAGGAGCCGTTACACACAGTGTGTATTTGGATATGTATCACGGCGATTACAACGAGACACGGCCAGCCGCCGGTTTTATTGCGCTTAAACCCGCCAAGGAAAAATAAATGTGTGACGTAGTTTTTGCATTGTCACTTTTTGAAACAAGTGAATCTCGCCAGAATTAAAAATTTGAATTTCTGCCTACGCGGGTGTAAAAATAGAAACACGGTGCGCATTAAAGTGCACCGTGCACTTCCCTGACACTGATGTACAGTTGGTATCGATAGTCGCTCCGGGCAGGCATAAATAACAATAATACGGCCTTGTGTTACTGGAAAAAGTTTTACCCATCTCCAGCCTATTTCGGTCAATCCGTCCTGATTAATAAACCAATTAATAACTGAGACGAGATTGTAAATATGTTTACTATTCAACCTTTTGGATCACACCAAAACGGAATTTCTTTCCGCATTAAATCCATCGCCACAGCAGTTGCTTTTGCAACGAGCGGAACTGTTTTTGCTGCAGCAACCGGTGGTTTCTCTACAACCGATGGCGGCAACATTTCAGGTGCGCAATCGTTCACTGCATCAACTTACGAGCAAATCAACACCATCATCGCCAATGCCAAGCTGGATGCAAACGGCAATAAAGTGACGGGCGGCGCTTATCCGCTCATCATCACTTACACCGGCAATGAAGATGCATTGATCAATCAAGTGATTCGTGACCACACCGTCGATTCATCCGGCAATTGCCCCAAAGCGCGCTGGAATGATGCCTACCGCTATGTGGAAATCAAAGAATTTACCAAGGGCATTACTATCGTTGGTGCAAATGGTTCTTCTGCCAACTTTGGTATTGTGATTAATAAATCTAATAACGTGATTGTGCGCAATATGAAAATCGGTGCGCTCGCCGGTGCCAATAACGATGCGGATATGTTGCGCATCGATAGCGGCAGCAATGTGTGGATTGATCACAACGAATTATTTGCAGTGAATAACGAATGTAATGGCTCACCCGATGGCGATCTGACATTTGAAAGTGCAATCGATATTAAAAAAGATTCGCACAATATTACGGTGTCTTACAACCTGATCCGCGATAGTAAAAAAGTCGGGCTCGATGGTTCCAGCAGTAGCGATATTGCCGGTGGGCGCGAGATTACGTTCCACCATAATATTTATCGCAACGTAAATGCGCGCTTGCCACTGCAACGCGGTGGTTGGACGCACATGTACAACAACCTTTACGACGGCATCACCGGCTCCGGTATTAATGTTCGCCAGAATGGTTACGCGCTGATTGAAAATAACTGGTTCCAAAATTCGCTTAACCCGGTGACCTGCCGCTTTGATAGCAGCAACTGTGGCAAGTGGGAATTGCGCGGCAACAACATCACGAGCCCGGGCGATTTTGCGACCTATAACATCACCTGGACAAGTGGCGGCACCATCGATGCCACCAACTGGACAACCACTGCCCCCTTCCCTATCAGCATCCCTTACAGCTATTCGCCGGTGAGTCCGCAATGCGTGAAGGACAAGCTGGCGCAATATGCCGGCGTGGGTAAAAACGGTGCGCAACTCACTGCAGCTGCTTGTAGCGGAACAGCGTCATCCATTGCTGCATCCAGCAAGCCTGCAAGCTCGTCGGTTGCAGCGGTTTCTTCCAGTCGCTCATCCAGCTCGGCAGCATCAGTCACTCCATCAAGCGCAGCGGCAAGTTCATCTGGCGCGCCGGTATTAACCGGTACGGGCGATTACCCTGATGGTTTTTCCAAGTGCGCAGATTTGGGTGGCACTTGTTCAGTCACCTCTGGTGATGGCTGGGTTGCCTTTGGCCGCAAAGGTAAGTGGGTGACCAAACGTGTATCCGTGCCTGGCAGTATTGCATGCACCGTAGCAGCCTTTGGTTCTGACCCGGGCGGCAATCCAAACAAGTGTTCTTATAAGCGTTAATCGTTACCGCTGAAAATTCAGCAAGCAAAACGGCGGCCGTCGTTTTGCTTGCTGTCTGTTTTATTTACTGCGAGTTTTAGTTGCTCTCTGTTTTATTAGCCGCCTGCTTTATTGACTGAGCAGGTTAATTTGCCCAGCGTTATTATCTGTGGCAAGGTGCAATCCTGTTTTGTCGGTGCACCTGTCTTATGGAAAATTCCCACTCCCGTTTCTCTCCCACCGTTATCGGTATTGTGTGCGTATTTATCGGCACATTTTGTTTTGCAAGCAAAGGCATCATCATCAAACTCGCCTATCAATACGGTATTACTGCCGCACCTTTATTGTTATTGCGGATGTTATTTGCACTGCCGTTTTATGCTGCCGTCGCGCTCTGGATACATGCCCAAAAGGTAGCGCCGCTTGCAAAAGGCGACGGATGGAAAATCGCCGGCTTAGGCCTGCTTAGTTATTACCTATCCAGCCTGCTGGATTTTATGGGGCTGCAATATATTTCCGCCGGACTTGAGCGTTTGATTTTGTATGTGTACCCAACGCTGGTGTTATTGATGCTGGCATATTGGAAAAAAGAAAAAATAACCGGCAAAACCAAAATTGCATTAGCGATTGCCTACAGCGGTATGCTGTTGGTTTTTATTCAGGATTTACGCCTCACCAGCGATTGGAACCTCACACTGCTCGGTGCTGGTCTGGTGATGCTCAGCACGATTTTCTTTGCATTATTTGTCGTGCTCGCAGGCGATATGATCCGCAAAGTCGGTTCCAGCCGCTTCACCGCCTATGCAATGTTATCGGCTTGCACCGGTGTTATTGTGCATGGCGTTACACTGAGTGACCTTGCTGAACTACACCAATCCAATCATGTTTATGTGCTCGCACTGTTGCTCGCTTTTTTCTGCACCGTTATCCCCAGCTTTTTAATGAATAAAGGCATCAGCTTACTGGGCAGCGGCAAAACAGCCGTACTCGGCAGCATAGGCCCGGTGATCACCTTATTTTTAGGTGCACTCGTTTTAAACGAACACATTACACTGGTGCAATTACTCGGCGCTGCGCTGGTGATTGGCGGTGTTGGCTTGGTAACAGCAAACAAATAAAATCATCCGATATTGCGATGACGACAACCACTATTTTCCAGCGAGAACAACTATGAACAATCCGCAACGCGACATCACCCTCCGTTTTTTAGCCGAGCCACAAGATGTTAATTTTGGAGGAAAAGTGCACGGCGGTGCCGTGATGAAATGGATCGACCTTGCAGCCTACGCCTGCTCCGCTGGATGGAGCGGCCGCTATTGCGTAACCGCTTATGCAGGCGGTATCCGTTTCGTATCACCCATCCATGTGGGCAATTTGGTAGAGGTCGCCGCAAAAATTATTTATACCGGCAAATCATCCATGCACATCGCCATTGAAGTAAACGCGTGCGATCCAAAATCCCTGAGCAGACGGCTCACCACACATTGCATTGTCATCATGGTCGCGGTCGATGAATCCGGCCAACCGGTTCCCGTACCAACATGGATACCACAAACCGAAGACGATAAACAACAACACGAAACCGCCATTAAATTAATGGAGATGCGCAAAAAAATCGGCGAAGAAATGCGTATTTTTATTTAATCGTCTCCCTGCAATTGTTGAGATCCCGTTATGACGCAACAACAACCCGCAACTAAAACCAAACAAAAGAAAAACGCACGCGACCTGCGCGTTGAAGCGCTAAAAATCGCCAACACCATCAAATCCGAAGGCCAAACCCCGGTCGAAACCAAAGCCATCGCCAACGGAATCCAGCGGGGAATGGAAATATTTTTGCGTCAACAAAGCGAAAAAACTCGCGAATTAGATAAACGCGTAAAAAAAGTAAAACAATTGTCCAATCAGTTGTCGCAACAAAAACCAGACAACACTCAAGAAGAAATCACCACACCCCAAACCAATACCCGCTTGCCGTGGGTATTGCTGGCGTTGTCGTGGGGGTTGTTTTTGATTGTGGTGGGGGTAATGGTGTTTGGGAAATGATGCGATGGGTTAGGTAAACCCATCACGTCTTATTTTTCATCAGGCAGCCGGGCAGAATTACTCCGAAAAACCTTTCAAATCATCCGCTTTTGTATTCGCGATTAAATCTTCTCCCTCTTTAATAATCGCACTTAATCGTGATGTCGATGGTCGGAACTGGTTACTCACTTCCGTATCGTTTTTTCCAAGAAAGATAATATGCTCAATACGCTCAAAAATAATTTTCTCGCGTGCAACATCGCCATTAGCCGTGGATTGCACGGCATAAAGAGCGTCAGGTGAAGCAAGAAAGTTAGCGAACTCCGAAATTAAATAAGCCTTAACGTCATCAGGAGCTTGGGTAACTTCTACTCCAAGTTCAACTCGGCCATCAACTAAATTGAGAATATCTTCAATATCACGACTACTCAAAAAATCCTGACAACGCCTTGGCAACTATAGCGATCATATCGCGGTGAGTGTTATAACGATTCATAAACAAATTCCTTTTCAAGTAATTGAGCCGCAAGCTGGGCTTCACGCACATTTCCTATACGCACAGCATCGACCAATGCCAACAATTCATAAAGTTTTGGATCTGCTTTGGCAGCTGCGGGCGCAGATTTAAATAAAGGCACAATTGCCTGCCCTTTCGTTTTACCGGTTGCATCAGGCCATACATTAATGATGTCACCGGCAGACATCACCTTACCTTCCATCACCGGCGCAGCAAACGACGTTGGAATACCACGCACTAATTCAGCAGGTCGAACCGGGAACACATACCGAATACCATTCAATAAAAACCCTAACAGCGCCTTGCGATTCACTTTTGGCACACCAGTTTGATGCTCGCGCGCAACTAACCCGACACGAATACAGCGATTAAGCGATGCACTAAGCTCCGATTTACTGATACCAGTAAACGCCTCCAATTGACGCACACTATAATCCGCATCCGGCGCACCGGACTTTTCCATGCTTATCAATTTCAGCAACAGCAGTATGTCCTGGCTTTTCATCGCTATACCCTTGGTGGTTTACCATCAAAACACAACTGTCCTTTGTTTCAGGACAAAGGACAGTTGTAGCATTGGGGTGACTAAAAATCAATCTCATATAGCTTGGATGCCGCACCTCCCTCAAGCATTCAAATCGAGTGCAGGAGGCTCAAAATAAATTCAGGTATATTCCACCAAGCAAAACTACTCGCTCTATCGCAGTACACAAGGATTGAAATATGTATACTTTAGGATACACTCAGCATGTATAGCATTCTCACCACAGAAGAATTTGATAAATGGTTCACCTCACTCCGCGATAGAAAAGCCAAAACACTGGTACAGGTCAGAATCAATCGTATGGAAGACGGCAATTTTGGTGACTGCCAATCCGTAGGCAATGGTGTATCTGAATTACGCATACATCATGGCGCGGGCTACAGAATTTATTTCAAACGCTCGGGACTGGAAATTATTGTGTTGTTAGTTGGTGGCGACAAATCATCGCAACCAAAAGATATAAAATGGCGATAGCTCTCGCCAAAGAATTGGAGTTATAAAATGGCCGCATTAAAACTGCGCAAATGGGATTCTGCTGAGCACTTAACAACAGAAGATGACATAGCTCTTTATTTGGAAACCTGCTTTGAAGAAGCAGGTTATGATGCGGCCTTTATCGCCAAAGCTTTAGGTAACGTTGCCAAAGCCAGAGGAATGACCCAATTGGCAAAAGATTGCGGCCTTGGCCGCGAGAGTCTTTATAAAGCTTTATCAGGTGAAGGCAACCCGAGCTTCGCTACAATTCTCAAAGTGCTCAAGTCGTTGAATTTGGAATTGCATGTTAGCAAAGTGAGAGCTTGGCGCTCTCACGCTTAACGAACTTCTTGTCCAACAACACTACATGGCACTAGACGAACACATGACTATTAAAAATATTTCCTTCGACGCAGTAATAACCGATTCCAACGGAAAAAAACTGGAGGCAGAGTGCAGAATCTCCGAACCGCCATCAAGCGGTTTACCCGCAGATATTTCGATAGAAATTCCTTTAATGGGTGAGGAAATCACCTCCTTTGAAAACCCTTGCATATTACATAGCATAAACAGTAGCTATGACATTGAAGTTCAAGACCTTTGGTATCGATCAATGCCTGCTGGCAGGACTCGTAGGAAGCATGAAAGAGGAACTTTTAAAATTGAACACGCAGGCCAACTTTCAATACGATCACATCATTGCAAGAGTAACCTACCGCGACTCAGATTTAATCTTTCGCCAATAAGGTTCTTTCAAGAGCATCTCAATGCAATTGTTGTTAATTATTCAAATCTTCCAAGCATGGAGCTAGAGCTGTTTAAACTGAATACAACAGAACTTGGAGATATTCGATTCATAAAGCACTGGTACATCCACCATATTGAGAAAAAAGATATCACAGCAGAAATTCATGCAAGCTTCGCAGTAGAAGTAAATTGCGCAGGAACAATGAAAACCTGCATTACAGAGATTTCCAATCAAATCCGAGATATTCTCATACCTCTGTCAATCTTGACTCGGCAAGCAATCACCCTGCATGGCTGGGAATGGTGCAAAAGCGATGGCACGGAAACTACTTGGATTTATCCTCTTAACCCTAATCTCGCACCTGACATGGCAATAGAACCGATTCTGGATCTCTGCATTGAAAAAGAATTTCAGTCTCAAGCACAAAATATGGTTGAAAAATTTCTTGCGTCCAATGCCGAAATAAAAGAGGCCGTGACATTGTTATCTGCCGCATTATCACCACATCTTGAAAAAACGACATCCGCAAATTTTTTTGCGTTATTTAGTGTTTTAGAACAAGTGGTATCGATTGAGAAATTAACTAAGGAAGATAAAAAGAAACTCCATGAAACAGATTATGCACTTATCTCAGCACTGCTCAAGTTAAAATTAGACATCCAGGGCGAAAATCGTACTCATGCCGAGATACTAACAGCCCGAATAGATGGGTTAATTTCTAAAGTCAAAAATCCATCCCCACCAAGCTTCATGGTGAGACTTAAAAAATTTCAAAATACTTATCCCCATTTCAACCGATACACTTCAGATTTATGGCCAATCTCAGGAAATGAAAAAAAACCCGGTTTAAAACAAATCCGCGACTTGCTGGCACACCAGTTACGAAAGGGACACAACGCTCAAGCAATTGCTGTAGCTCACTGGCATTTAGCTCGCCTCGCTGAACGACTTGCTTTTATCTTGCTTGATACAGAAGTACCAAAAGGAATTGAGATCAACTCTCCCACACTTGCGCGCGAGGGCTGGTACAACCGAATGTATTGGCTGTCAGTACAGGAAAAAGCACAGACCAACCCAACTAGCTAACACAAAACAAAAAACCCGCTTATCTTGCGATAAGCGGGTTTTTAATTTGGTGGAGCTAAGTCTGCTCCACCCACAATCCTGCCAATCCATAGACTTAGCTTAAACATCCCGACCGCGGGATGCACTCGGCACATCCATGTGCCTCGCCCTGCGGGCAGCTTCGCTGTGCAAAACGGCTATCCTACCGTTTTGTGAACCGCATCAGCGGCTCTCACCCACTTAGCTCCACTTCGAACATTTATTTTCGCGCAAATAAAAAACCCGCGTTTCGTGAGAAACGCGGGTTTAGTATTTGGTGGAGCTAAGCGGGATCGAACCGCTGACCTCAACACTGCCAGTGTTGCGCTCTCCCAGCTGAGCTATAGCCCCAAAAACGGGATACGACTGTGTCGTAAGTGGCGCGCATTCTATGCAGCGACTGGCGGAGTGTCAAGCAGTTTTTACTCCACCCTCTGCGCTGATTTTGTTTGTAAATCAACCAGTTACTTAACAACAATGCCGTATTTGCTGGCCTCAGCACGGCTGTGTTGAGGCCAGTGGGTATTAGGCAGCGGGTTGTTCGGGGGTTGCGCCTAATTTATCAAAGACCTTTTCCAAATCTTTTTGTTTGTTTTTACCAAAGCCACCGAGTGCATTGATCGCGTGGCGGATGCGCGCGCGGCTCATGTCGGGGCCGATGATTTGCATGGAATCCACTACCGGGAAAGACGCAGTGGAACCGGCGATGGCGACAAACACGGGGGCGATGGCGTCTTTGATTTTCAGGCCCATTTGATCGGCAAGTAGTTTCAATTCGGCAAACAAAGTATCGCGATCCCAAGTGCGTAAGGCTTCCAAACGCCAGAGCGCAAATTGCAGATATTCTTTTTGTTTTTCGATATCAAGCTTATTGCCTGCAAAACTCGCTTCGGTCACTGGCATCATGCCGCTCACGAGGAAACCGGCAAGCGGTGCAAAGTCGCTCAACGTTGTCATACGCGATTGGGCGTGTGGCAGTGCTTGCAACAGGGTTTCTTTGTTGAGCGCCCAGTTATGTAAACGCTCTGCCAGCTGCTCGATAGTGAAATTCTCGCGAATCCACAGGCTGTTTAACCAGCTGAGTTTTTCCACATCGAAAATCGGGCCGCCGAGGGAAACGCGCAGCAAATCGAAGTGTTCCTGCATTTCGGCGAGGGTAAATTTCTCGCGCTCGTCCGGCATTGACCAGCCCATGCGACCTAAATAGTTGAGCATCGCCTCGGGCAAATAACCCATGCGCTTGTAATAGAGAATGCTGGTGGGGTTTTTGCGTTTGCTGAGTTTGGATTTATCCGGATTGCGCAGCAGCGGCAAGTGGCACAGCACGGGCGCTTGCCAGCCGAAGTATTCGTAGAGTTTTAAATGTTTGGGCGCGGAGTTGATCCACTCCTCACCGCGAATCACGTGGGTGATTTGCATCAGGTGATCGTCCACAACGTTGGCGAGGTGATAGGTGGGCATGCCGTCGGCTTTGAGCAGCACTTGCATGTCCACTTGCGACCATTCGATCTCGATCTTGCCGCGCAGCATATCGTCGATTTCACACACGCCCTCTTCCGGGATTTTCATGCGGATCACGTAAGGCTCACCTGCATCGAGTTTCGCTTGCACTTCAGCGGGCGATAATTTCAAACCGCGACCATCGTACTTGGGCGTTTCACCGCGCGCTTGTTGTTCGCGGCGCATATCGTCCAGCTCTTCGGCAGTGGCGAAGCAATAAAAAGCGTGGCCTTTTTCGACCAACTCCATGGCGTATTTGCCGTAGATATCCATGCGCTCGCTTTGGCGATAAGGGCCGTGCGGGCCGCCTACGTCCGGGCCTTCGTCCCATTCCAAACCTAACCAGCGCAGGCTGTCCAGAATCGCCTGTTCGGATTCGGGGGTGCTGCGGGTTTGGTCGGTATCTTCAATGCGCAACAGGAATTTGCCGCCGTGCTGACGGGCAAAACACAGGTTGAACAAAGCGATATAAGCGGTGCCTACGTGCGGGTCGCCAGTGGGCGATGGGGCAATACGGGTGCGGATGGTCATTTGAGCCTTTCTCTGAGAATCGGTAAAAGGCCGCCATTATAAAGGAGATTGCACTGAGCGCCGAGCACTTCACCGCCAGCGCCATCACTATCACCAGTCGCGATTAATATTCGCCCGGATCGTGCATATCTCACGCTTTTCTTTTGCAAACTTAACATCCCACCTCTACAATCGCCACCCGCCCGTAAGCGCCTTTTCTCTTCATTAATACCCGTAGCAAGTCAAAACAGGAAGTTATGAGAAACATACAAATAGACATAGTACGTGCCTTGGGACTGGCGATGATCATCCTTGCACACATTTCACCACCTGCGGTTATCCATCAACTACGCAATTTTGACGTACCCTTAATGGTATTGATATCTGGCATGGCGTTCGGACTCTCGTTCAAACAGGAAGCCTACAGCCACTATCTCTGGAAACGAATAAAACGACTGGTATTCCCGGTATGGATTTTCCTTACCGGCTACTTTGTTACCTTAGCGCTGTTGGATCTGAAAATTGAGACATTGTCCGCCGAAAAAATTATTCGCTCCTATTTATTGATCGATGGGATTGGCTATGTTTGGATTATTAAAGTCTTCCTGCTAGTGGCACTGGTATCACCACTGATTTATCGCTTTCACAAAACGATACCCAGCAACAAACTCTACTTTTCATACATTAGCTTTGCTTTTTTCGGCTATGAAATAACAAGATTGCTCTCACAAGATTTTTTTAACACCGAACCAGGTAAAATCATTGAAGCCATCAGCCACTATTTGATTCCTTATTCGTTAGTTTTCGCTATTGGCCTACGTCTACCATCGCTCCAAAGAAATGAAGTTCTATGGATCGCCGCCATGTGCCTCTTACTCTTTGTCTCAGTAGCGCTATATTCGTTTATACAAACCGGAGGCTTTGTTGCTACCCAAAAACACAAATATCCACCGACTCTTTATTATTTTTCTTACGCATTGGGTATAGCGTTAATAGCCTGGGTGCTAAGCGAAACCGTGCAACGCTTGCTGGACAAAGTGACTTTACTCAAAGTGGTTACATTATTTATCGCGCAAAATAGTATCTGGATTTACCTATGGCATATTCCCTTTGTAAAAGTAGCCACGGGCCCTTTTCATGTTAGATATCTACTAGTGCTGAGCGCCGCTTGTCTATTGACCTGGGTACAAGTTTGGATAGTTAATAATTGGGCCTTAAAAAAACTCAACGACAACAGCAGCCAACGTAATATCAAAATGTTATTTACGGGGTGAAGGCGCAAAACTGTTGTGACCGCCACACATTAAGGTCGAACTGATCGTTAACGTTAATATTGCTTAAACCTATTTCCACCTCCTAGATAGACACCGAAACTCAAACTCATCATTAAATCTCCGCTATTGCTTCTCACAAATGAGAAGCAATTTATTTTTATCATGGCGAATCCATTTGGCTCACCACTCCCACTAGTGGATAGAAGACTTCAAGAACATTTAAAACGTTCTTTCACCATAGCCAAAAGGAAAACTCTATGCACATGCTAACCAGCACCAAACTGAAACCCGGCAGCATAATCTCCAAGCGGGTTTGGCAAAATGCCAATGGGCGAGAAGTCAGTATCCCAGCCGCTGACGGCTGGACACATCTGCAATTCCGGCGTTATTCCGGTTGCGCGGTGTGCAATTTACATCTGCACAGTTTCATCGCCCGCCAAAACGAAATACGCGATGCAGGCATACAGGAAATGATTATTTTCAATTCAACCCGCGAACGGATTCTGGCTGATCTGCCTGATTGCCCATTTACATTGATTGCTGACCCGCACAGGTCTTTATATGCTGAGTTTGGCGTAGACCAATCGGTGATGGCAGTATTGAACCCGGCTGTGTGGTTGCCTGCATTGCGTGGGGCGATGCAATTTGGCGTACAAGTACCACGCGATGATGAAACCAGCCTTGGTTTGCCTGCCGATTTCCTGATCCGCAGCGATGGCAAGATAGTCGCTGCGCATTACGGTAAACACGCGAATGACCAATGGTCGGTTGACGAATTATTAACGCTCGCCCGCACAGAGAATGAAGTTGCATGAAAGCACCGGCATCATTAATTAGCGCAGCGCAAACGGGCGATCCGTTTGCGCTGGAGCAATTGATTAGCAACAGCTATCCGGATTTACGCCGCTACGCACAAAAACATTGCCACGCCAGCCACGCAGAAGATGCAATTCAAGAGACGCTGTTGATTGCAACGCGCAACATTCGCAGCCTGCGCCAATTGCATTCATGGCTCGCGTGGTTAGTGACGATTTTAAAAAGACAATGCCACTATTTATTCCGCGCCTTTAATATCAACGTACATTTAACCGATGCCGAGTGGAGTGAATTTATTGAACGCACCCCCACGCACAGTTTAAAAACTGAATTAATTGCCGCGCTGGAATCGCTCCCGCCACATTATTTGGAAATCATTTTATTGCGCGATTTTGAAGAGCTCAGCATCGCGGAAATTGCAGCGCGATTAAATGAAAATATTCCCGCCATCAAAAGCCGCCTGCACCGTGCAAGGACATTAATGCGGGAATATTTACTGAGCAGCGCAGATATTAATTAAGTAGCGCAAATGTTAATTAAATAACGTAGATATTCATTAAATAGCACAGCTGTTAATGCGCAGCCGCCGGTGCGAGCGATTCATCCCAAAACGTTGCTTCAATTTTGTGGCCATCCAGATCACGCACAAAACAACCATAATACGCATCGCTATACAGTGGGCGCGGGCCGGGTGGGCCATCGCAGATTGCGCCAGCAGCGATTGCGGCATCGTAAAACGCGTGCACTTGTTGTTTGTTTTCTGCAACAAAAGCGAAGTGAGTGCCGTTACCTACTGCTGCGAGTTTTCCATCGATAGGTGTTTGTACCCAAAACTCTGGATAGTAGCGACCAAATGCCGTCGCGCCGGGGAAATCCATCAGGATGTGAATATCCAGCGCGGCCAACACTTTTTGGTAAAACGCGCGAGCTTTTTCAAAATCATTGGTACCGATGGATACGTGGGACATGATGCTGGGGTTTTGCGTGCTCATACATTTTTCCTTGTGGTTGATGGAATTCCTAGCCTAGTCTTGTCACTCACCAAATGTTGTCAGTAGAAATTCACACGCGAAAAAAATGCAAAAAAAAGCCCCGGTGATTAACCGGGGCAAGGAGAACACCAGCCAACTAGTTGTGCTAGTTGCCAGAGAGAAGGTGTTTTTATTAAAGCGATTGCAGGAAGCGCAGCAGATCCTGTTTTTGGCTGGCAGAAAGTGCCGAGTAATTGTTTTTAGCGTTCTGCCCTTCACCACCGTGCCAAAGGATGGCTTCTTCAATCGTGCGTGCGCGGCCATCGTGCAAATAGCTGGCTTTAGGCACACAAACTTCGTTGCCATCCACACCAAAGGGCACGCCACCACGTTGTCCTGTCACACCGCCGGTAACGCAGGCAGAAACACCCAAGCCCCACAGCGGTGCGGTACGCCATTCAGCGCCGCTGGCTTGGCCTTCACCCAAATTGTCGGCAAGGCCGGGACCCATGTCGTGCAATAGCATGTCGGTGTAGGGGCGAATGGTTTGCGAGCGCAATTCAGCGAATGGATGGTATTGGCTGGTAGTCATGCTCTCCACATGGCACCCGTTACAACCGATGTTATTAAATACCGTGCGGCCATTGATCACCTGGGCATTGTTGTAATCACGTTGTGGACGAACACCCAGCAGCGCAACGTATTTCACCAGGTTGTTCACTTGCTGCTCCGAGATTTCAGCACCGCTTGCACCACAGTTGGTTTGGCTGCTGCCGCAATCAGGGTTAGGCAACATAGCCGTCATCACGCCCATGTCGGTATTGAAGGCCGATGCCACCTGATGCTTAACACTGGTGGTAGCCGCTTTGTAACCAAACCGACCCAAACGGGTTTGACCGGTCACCGGATCCACGATGCGTTGGGCACGGCCGGAAATGCCATCACCATTTGCATCGTTGATGTCTTCACGGGCAAGAATGGTCGATTCAGGAATCGCTTCCAGTAAGCCAATACCGACTAGCTGCGGAGCCAAACGGGCGGAGAAGGTTTCTGGACGCAAACCGGTAAATTGGTAGTTAGGTGAACGCAAACCGCCAGATTCAGTCCAGAAGGCGATAGAGGCATTGCCTTCACTGGTAGCACCACCATTGGCTTTAGGTTGCAGCACGCGCCCCATTTGCGGATGCGGATTGCCCTGTGCGTTGCCCACTTTGAATACCCAGCGATCCAACGCCTCGCCGACCGCAGCGACAGGTGCACGACCGTTGCGCTCGTGGCAGTGCGAGCAGCGATCACTCACATAACGGGTACCGGATTTGCCCACCATTTCATTGAAAATGCCATTTTCAGGATTTTCGTCATGACCGCCATCCACAAAGGAGGTGTGGTGTACGCGACGGCCGAGCACAAATGCCTGCCCATTGACCGCGCTCAGGTTAGTCGCCATTTGCTGGAAGTGGCCGTCGGGTTCGGCGGTCATTTGTACGTGCAAACTGGTATCGCCACCCAAACGGGCATTGACCGGCATAGGCATGGAATCGCGCTGTTTGAATACACCACCGACAAAAGGAACCTTATCGGTGACATCCCACGGCACTATGCCCTGCCCGACTATATATAAATAGGTAGTGCCGTAGTAATTGTCGCGGCCGCGAATTACCGCGTTTTTATCCAGGAACTGGCTGAGTTCAAACTCAAGGCGATCGCCAATCTGAATCGGGCGATTTTCGCGGCAATTCCAGCTGGCTTCTTTCCAGTAATTGAAGTCGTTGATGCGGTTCATCACCCCGTTGCCACAGTACTCGGCCAGAGTGTTCATGCCGATATAGAACCAACGGTTTTCCGCTTGCAGGTCATCCAAACGGCCTTGAGTGACCACGTTCATACGCACAGTGGTACCGCCTTTGGCGACGTAATCCACTATCTCGATAGTGGCGGTACGCTGCTCCCAATAGAAGGTGAGGTAGTGATCGTAAGCCTGGAAATGGTTTTCCTTGGCATGGCGGTCGCGGGCACGGTCGGCAATGCGGGTAACAAGAGCATCACCACGGTCAAACTTGATCACCGGCTCAAGCGCCGTAGTGTTGTTGTAAAGCGGCACTATGCTACCAAGGCTCGCCACTGATGAGCTGGATGGTGTGACCGGTGTTGAGCTGCGCGATGAGCTTGAAGGCGGCGTGCTCGATGGCGCAACCGAACTGCGCGACGAACTTGATGGTGCAACACTCGATGCAGGCGTACCCAGTGTGTAATTTTGCCAAGGCGTATCCTGCCCTACACCATTGCGGATAATGGTGAAGTTGATGCTCACCACACTGCTCGCATTCAGGCCGGGAATATCGTAAGTCCATACGCCATTCGCCAGATTCATGCGCACATTTTGTTGCGCGCCGTTGTTGACGCGATAGTGAATATCCACGATATCCGCTTGTGTAACGGTTGCGCGCAAGGTGCTGCTATTGAGCGTGGTCACACAACCGGAATTGCAGTTGCCTGCTGCCGAGCTGGATGAAGACGCAGGCAATGAACCAAACACATCCATTTCAAAAATGGAGTAGCCCCAGTTGTTGCCGGCACTGCGGGTTAATGCATTCATGCGCACGTAGCGGTAGGTTCCGGCAAGCGGCACTGTGTCGGTGCGGTTGCCAAAAGTGCCGCCGGTGCGCAGGCTGAGTTGGGTCCAGGTGGAATTGTTATTGGAGCCAAGAATTTCATAGCTCGCGGCGTTTGCGGCCTCCCACAAAATCACCACTTGGTTAAGCGCATAAGCCTGGCCTAAATCGAGTGTGAGCGAGCTGGGTGAAACACCGTGATTGGATTCCCAACGGGTGCTGCCGTTGTTGTCGATCGCCAAATTGGCGGGCTGCAAGTTGGTGCTGCCGGTCGCACTGACCGGATTAATATTGATCGTTTGCGCGTTTGTCGTTTGCACACATAAACCCAAGCTGGTTAATGCGGCAAATAACCAAACTGCTCTAGACCAAGTAGCTCTGGAATTGAGCGGTAGTATTCGCATGTGATGTGCCTCTGCGTTAAATTTATTATTGAGAGGTTGCCCTGCGGACAGCGAGACGGGAGCAACGGTTTGATAACCCTGCATCCATTTGAATTAGAGCCAGCTTCACTGCTGTTGCGAAACACAAACACCGATTGCGGTTAATGCACTGCGCTGTATCAAGCAGTGCGATGGCATTTGTGTAGTGGTCGGGAGAAAATATTACGGAGATGGGACAAGAGTGTCGTCCCACTAGCAGATCAATGTGAAGTGAGCATTACAAATGTGAACCCAATAGATATTTTGGGTTTATAAGAAACACTTGCGGCAAAAAAACGTGATTTTTTTCTCGCTATTAACCTTTTTGAAAGTCATTCCCCCCCAGTGCCACTGTGTAAAAGTGGCATGTGGGACATTGATATAAAAAACTCGAACCCGAATCAAGCAAGCAAACATTCGTGCGTTACACCAACTGTAATTCGGGTTGCTTGCTTTCATCGACAGAGGCAAAACGAATGCGCTGTGCTGCGCGGATGAGATTGCGGCTATTGGTGCCGGATTTAGGATACTCACTAAAACCAAAGCCCCATTTGCACAGCGTCTGCTTACCACTAATTGCCGCTGGACTTTTAAACGCATCGGTCATTTTCTGCACCAGCTTTTGCAATATTGATGAATCGCAAGATGGAATGAGCAGCATAAAACTGTTGGCACTGTAACGCGCAATTAATTCTGCTGTAGGTGATTTTTCACGCAGTTCAGCGACAAAATAATTGATCAATGCCTGCGCATAAACATCACCCTGCTCCTGCAAAATGTCACGATAATCACTCAACTCGAAATACGCGAGCATAAAGGCAGGCGGGGCTTTGTTGGTATCGGTCACAGTGAGTTTTTCCAATACACGCGCCTCCAACAAACTGCGGTTAGCCAACCCGGTGTGAGCATCATAAAAAGCAGCTTGGCGCGCAGATTCATTGCGCGCTCTTTCCGCCTGACGCGCACGCTCCATCGCCCGAAAATCGGTGTACGCAGAATAAAGAGCAAGCAATAACAACACACTTGCCGCAACCGCCGTAGGAATGCCCATCCAATCGCCGCGCAATATATTGTCGGGGTTACTCTGTGCGCCCATCGGATAGCTCGCGGCTGCCATTCCGGTGTAATGCATACCGCAAATGGCGGCTCCCATCACTAAAGCCGCCGCCACTTTAATTGCAAGCGCGTATTGCGGAGGCACATCGCGCACATTGCGACAAATCACCAATGCCGCACCCGAAGCGACTACCGCAATCACACCAGACAAGATCACTAGCAAGGTGTCGTACTCAATACCTGGGTGCATTTGCATTGCATACATACCGCCGTAATGCATCGCAAAAATACCTGCACCCATGATGAATGCACTGGCAGAAATCGTTTTGAACGACACTTTTGGCAAGGTGATGACATACAGCGCCAGTGCCGATGCAAACACGGCGGGAACCCAGGAGAGCAATGTGAGGGTGGCGTTGAAGCTCATGTGCATATGCATGGGCATGGTATAGGCGCTCATGCCAACAAAGTGCATTGACCAGATACCGCTGCCAAGGCTAAGCGCACCCGCTGCCAGCCAGAACCGGCGCGACTGTCCGCTTAACGAGAATACCCGTGTGCCGAAATAGATCGCCGTGTAGGAAGCGATCACTGCAACGCAATAAGACGCAAACACCAGTATCCAATTGTAAGTACCTTCCATCAGAGCCACCTTTTAATGAGTTGGGAATGCTTTACGCGCCAACACAACAAACAGATCAGGTTGATCGATGGATAAACATTACTTAATTCATTAAAACAATCTAAATTAGATATTGCTAATTTAATAAACTCTAATACAATAAATTCATGAACACAGAGGATACAACCCATGACCGCCACAGCAATTAACCCGATGCCACTATCCGAACTACAGCAACACGCCCAAGCCGCCGCCGCACTGCTCAAAGCCTTGGCCAACGAAAACCGGCTGATGATTTTGTGCACCCTGATGGCGGGTGAAATGTCGGTGGGCGAGTTAAACGAACAAGTGCCGCTGAGCCAGTCCGCCCTCTCCCAGCATTTGGCGAGTTTGCGCGAGGCGGGTTTGGTGGCAACGCGCAAAGAGGCGCAGACGGTGTTTTACCGGGTGCAGGGCGATGAAGCTCCCAAAGTGATTGCACTGCTGCAATCCATTTACTGCCCACCGGGCTGATGGATCGCATTAACTGTTTAAAACCTGACTCACCATTTTTAACCAAGAGGTAAAACCATGAGCCACAAACGCATCCACCCCGTTGATTTAATGGCCAACAAAAGCGCCGATCTGTGCATTTTGGACGTGCGTACCGCTGCCGAAGTGAAAGCTGCCGGCCTGCCCGATTGCTTGCACATCCCTCTGCATGAATTAACGCCAGCGCGCCTGCAGGAAGAAATCGCCAAGAGCGGCAAAAACGGCAGTGCGGTGTATTTGCTCTGCCAAGGCGGCAAGCGCGCGGAAATGGCGGCCGATCAACTGAAAGGCCAGATCAACGCCGAGCTAGTGGTGATTGAAGGCGGCATGAACGCGGTTAAACAATCCAACATTCCGCTTGCGGCCACCGGTAAAAAAGTGATTCCGCTGGAGCGTCAGGTGCGCATCGTCGCCGGTTTGCTAGTGATTACCGGCGCGGTATTAGGCACCTGGTTTAACCCGGCGTTTTACGGTTTATCCGCCTTTGTGGGCGCAGGACTGGTTTTTGCCGGCGTCACCGATATTTGCCCCATGGGAATGCTGATTGCCAAGGCACCCTGGAATAAATAGATGCCGTGGAATAAATAGCGCGAGCTGTTGATCACCTCACCTGAGGAATAAAACGTGTTGCTGCTGATTGGTTTATTCATCGGATTAATTCTTGGCCTGACCGGCGCTGGCGGCTCGGTGTTTGCGGTGCCGTTGTTATTACTACTCGGAGGTATGTCTATGGCAGATGCTACAGGCATCTCCCTGGGTGCAGTTGCCGCCACCACCATTTACGCCAGCCTGCGCAACAGTGTTTCGCGTAAACAAGTGCCGCTCTTGTGGGAGCCGGGTTTGATTCTGGCCTTGAGCGGCGCTCTTACCGCACCACTGGGTAAATGGTTGGGCATGCAGTTGGATGAGCTGTGGTTAGTCAGTGGTTTTAGTCTGTTGGCGGCGATCATCGCCCTGCGCATGTGGATGAGTGCACGCAACAATCCGCAGGCTGCGAGTGTAGTGCGCGCCGGTAATTTTGCGGCAACACCCAGCCCCGATCATTTATGCAATTTGAATCCCACCGGCCAATTTGAACTGCGCCCGCGCTGCGTAACCGGTTTATTAATTGGCGGTTTAGTGGTTGGGCTGTTATCGGGTTTATTTGGTGTGGGCGGCGGTTTTTTAATTGTGCCGCTGCTGTTGGCCTTAAGCGCGGTGAGCATGGCGCAGGCGGTGAGCACATCGCTATTTATTATCGCGTTGATTAGCAGCTCAGGTTTTATTAGCCATGTGGCACTGAGTGAAAACCAACATTGGAATTGGTTGTTATTGGTAGCCGCAGGCGGTTTGGTGGGCATGATGATCGGCCAAGCCGTCAGCCACAAAATTGCCAATGTGTGGTTACAAAAATTATTTGCGATTGGTTTGTTAGCGGTTGCACTGATTACTCTTGCGAGGTACTTATGATTTTCCGTCAACTCTTTGAGCGCGAATCCAGCACTTACACCTATCTCATCGCCTGCGAAAAAACCCGCAAAGCGGCGTTGATTGATACAGTCAAAGAAGAGCTGCCTAAATATGTACAACTGCTGCAAGAGTTGGATTTAACGCTGGTTTACGCGCTGGATACGCACACCCACGCTGACCACATTACCGCCGCTGGTGCGCTACGCGATTTAACTGACTGCACCACGCTTTTGGGTGAAGAAGCCAATTCCGCTTGTGTTTCCCACGCATTGCGCGATGGTGAAAAAATTCAAGTGGGTGAATTAACGCTCACTGCGATTCACACCCCCGGTCACACCGATGACTCCTACACTTATCATTTAATCGATGGCGATGAGCAGTATTTATTTACTGGCGATACCTTATTAATTCGCGGCACCGGCCGCACCGATTTCCAAAACGGTAATGCGCGTGATCAATACGACAGTATTTTTGGCAAATTATTAACCTTGCCTGCAACCACCTGGGTTTACCCCGGCCACGATTACAAAGGCTGGACACGCAGCACCCTTGGCGAAGAAAAAAACCACAACCCACGCTTGCAAGTAAAAGATGTCGCAGCTTATGTAGAGCTAATGAACAACCTGAAATTGCCCAATCCAAAACTCATGGACATAGCCGTGCCCGCCAATCGCGCTTGCGGTAAAAATTAAACCAAGCCCTCAACAAGGAATAGCAATGAACAGCAAATTTTTGGCAATGATCGGCGCGGTAATGTTGTTATCCGCCTGCAGCAAAGAATCCCCTGTGCCTGCAGCGGCAAAAGGTATTCCCGATCTGGAAAGACTCACACTGCAAGCACAAACCAGCCCGCAAACGGTGACATACGACGGCGTAATTGAAGCGATTAACCAAGCCACCGTCTCGGCGCAAACCTCTGGTCGCATTGTGGAAATGCCGGTGGATGTAGGCGATTTTGTGGCCAAGGGCGATTTAATTATTCGCTTTACCGACACCGAACAAAAAGCGCGCGCCGCCAGTGCGCAAGCGCAATTTAATGAAACCCAAGCGCAGTTCACGCGCATGCAGGAAATGCTCAGCAAAAAATTAATTGCGCAAGCGGATTTTGATAAAAGCCAAGCCGCGTTTAAAGCTGCTGAAGCGGCACTGCGCGAGGCCGAACAAAACCTTGCTTACACAAGTATATATGCGCCCTACTCCGGCATTGTGGTGAGCCGCGCAGTCAATGTGGGTGAAACCGTGGCACCGGGCAAACCGCTAATGACTGGTTTGTCGCTGGAGCAATTGCGCGCGCAAGTGAATATTCCGCAACAACACATAGGCCCGGTGCGCAAATACAAACAAGCACAAATTTATTTAGACAGTGGCGAGGTATTGCACAGCAGCGAGCTGCGCATTCCCCCCAGCGCCGACCCGCAAACCCATTCGTTTAGTGTGCTGGTGAATTTGCCCGAGGGCAATCACGATTTATTCCCCGGCACTTTTGTAAAAATCGCTTTTGTCACCGGCGAGAAGGAGCAATTATTAATCCCGGCGAGCAGCATTAGCCAGCGCGGTGAAGTTAGCGGTGTCTATGTGATCAAAGAGACCTCGCTGGAATTTCGCCAAGTCAATCTCGGCTCGCTCAACAGCGCTAAACATTACCCGGTGCTGGCGGGACTTAACGCGGGTGAAACCATCGCGCTCGATCCCATCGCGGCGGCCAATGCCTATAAAAAAATCCACAGCGGGGAGCAATAAACCATGAGCGCTCCGCAAGATTCATCCCATCATTCAAACTTGGGGATTTCCGGCCGTATCGCCCGCGCGTTTTTAACCACGGAAATTACACCACTGTTAGCACTGACCGGATTACTGCTCGGTATTTTTGCGGTGCTGATTACACCGCGCGAAGAAGAGCCGCAAATTAATGTGACCTTTGCCAACGTGTTTATTCCCTTCCCCGGCGCTACGCCAGAAGAAGTGGAAGCGCTGGTGACTAACCCTGCTGAACAAATCGTTTCTGAAATTGAAGGGGTTGAACATATTTATTCCACCTCATCACCCGGTATGTCTAGCCTCACGGTGCGTTTCAAAGTGGGTGAACCGCGCACCGATGCCATAGTGCGTTTATACAACGCGTTTTATGCGAACAGCGATTGGCTGCCACAAAATTTGGGCGTCGGCCAGCCGCTCATTAAACCCAAAGGCATAGACGATGTGCCTATAGTTGCCTTAACCCTGTGGAGCAAAAACGCAGCGACAACCAACAGCGATTTGCTCAGTGTTGCGCGCGAATTACAAACCCAATTACAACGCGTGCCCGGCACCCGCGATATAGAAATTATTGGCGGTGGCGATAAAGCCCTGCGCGTTTTGTTTGACCCTGAACGCATGGCCGCTTTTGGTTTGGCACTGGACGATTTACGCCGCGCACTGGGCAGCGCCAACAGCTCACAAGCCGCTGGCACTATAGTGAGCGACAACCGCGAGATGTTAGTGCAAGCAGGCACTTTTTTATCAACGGCTGAAGAAGTAGCTGATCTGGTGGTAGGTGTTTACCAAGGTGCGCCAGTCTTTTTACGCGATGTAGCCAGCGTCAGTTTGGGTGCCGATCAACCCACACACTATGTCACCCACGGCTTTGGTTCTGCAGTCGCTGATAACAACGAAAGCAACAGCGGTCGCTACCCCGCTATTACCTTATCCATCGCTAAAAAACCCGGCGAAAATGCGGTGGATGTTGCTGAGCAAGTCATCGCGCGCGTTGAACAACTGCGCGGTGTGAGCCTGCCGGATGCAATGAATGTAGATGTGACTCGCAACTACGGCGCGACGGCCGAAGACAAAGCGCAAACGCTAATTAAAAAATTAATTTTTGCCACACTCTCAGTCATTATTCTGGTGCTGATTGCCTTGGGCAAACGCGAAGCTCTGGTGGTGGGCGCGGCGGTGATTGTGACTCTCGCCATCACTCTGTTTGCTTCCTGGGCTTGGGGTTTTACGCTCAACCGCGTATCGCTGTTTGCGCTGATTTTTTCCATCGGTATTTTGGTGGATGACGCCATAGTCGTGGTGGAAAATATTCATCGCCACATGAGTCAGGGAAAGTTATCGCTCAATGAAGCGATTCCACTCGCGGTGGATGAGGTGGGCGGCCCAACCATTCTCGCAACCTTCACGGTGATTGCTGCACTTTTGCCTATGGCGTTTGTGAGTGGTTTGATGGGCCCTTATATGTTGCCCATTCCGATTAACGCCTCCACCGGCATGCTGATTTCCCTTGCCGTGGCTTTTATGTTTACGCCTTGGTTGTATCGCCGTTTATTTGCGCATGTTGATCACGGCAGTGTTAACGCCAGTGCGAATGCACATGAATCCAACGGCAATAAATTCTTGCCGTTTTTTACCCGCATTATGACGCCGCTGTTAAATCGCGAAGCTGGAAAAAAAGCGCGCCTGTGGTTGCTGGGCGGCATTCTCGGTTTAATTGCAGCGTCGATTGGTTTGGTCGTTGTGCAAGCGGTGATGTTAAAAATGCTGCCCTTCGACAACAAAAGTGAATTCCAGATTGTGGTGGATATGCCCGAAGGCACACCGCTGGAAAACACCCAAACCGTATTGCAGGCACTCGCGGATAAATTGGAAACCATTCCCGAAGTGACCGACTACCAACTCTACGCCGGCACCGCCGCGCCGATTAATTTTAATGGCTTGGTGCGGCAAAATTATTTGCGCCGTGCGCCCTACATGGGCGAGATTCAAGTCAACCTACTGGATAAACACCTGCGCCAGCGCAAAAGCCACGAGATTGCCCTGGCCGCGCGCGAACTCTTGGCGGAAACCGCCAAGGCGATGAATGCCAGTGTCAAAGTGGTAGAGGTTCCGCCCGGCCCGCCGGTGTTATCGCCACTGGTGGCCGAGGTTTACGGCTTGAATTACACCCGCCAGCTCGATGTCGCCAAACAGGTGCGCGCGGCGTTTGAGGCCACGCCCGATGTGGTGGATGTGGACGATTCCATCGAGGCGCCGCAAACCCGCTGGTTAATCGCGGTGGATCGCGCCCGCGCTGCGCGCTTGGGTGTGGATCAAACCAGCATCGCCAACGCCATTCGCACCGCCCTCGCCGGTGAGGATGCCGCCTACCTGCACAGCGCCAGTGCCAAGGTCGCCCTGCCGCTGCGCCTGGAGTTGCCCGCCGGTGAAAAAGACAGCCTTGAGCGAGTGCTCGCAATAAAAGTGCGCGCCCAAAACGGCAAACTGATCGCACTCGCGGAACTGACGCAGGTGATTGAAAGCCAGCGCCAGCAAACGATTCATCACAAAGATTTGCTGCCCGTAGTCTATGTGCTGGGCGATGTAGCGGGTGAAACCGACAGCCCGCTTTACGGCTTGGCCGCGATTTATCAACGCATCGCCGAAACCCCAATTGATGGGCAAGTCATTGACCAATTCCTGAATTCACAACCCGAGAATCCGGTTAACTGGAGCCTGAAGTGGGATGGCGAATTGCAAGTCACGCTGGATACCTTCCGCGATATGGGCATCGCTTACTCGGTTGGCCTAGTGATGATTTATTTGCTGGTGGTGGGCATGTTTAAAAGCTACTCGGTGCCGCTGATTATTATGGCGCCGATCCCGCTCACGCTAATTGGCATCATGCCCGGCCACGCTCTGCTCGGGCAGCAATTCACCGCACCGAGCATGATCGGCATGATTGCCCTCGCCGGCATTATTGTGCGCAATTCCATACTACTGGTGGACTTTATCCAGCAGGAAGTGCGCAGCGGAAAAACGCTGGAGGACGCCACCATCAGCGCCGCCGCCGTGCGCGCCCTGCCCATTGGCCTGACCGCGCTGGCAGCCATGATGGGCGGCTTTTTTATCCTCGACGACCCGATTTTTGGTGGGCTTGCGGTGAGCCTGATTTTTGGTCTGCTGGTGTCTACCATACTCACTTTAGTGGTGATTCCGGTGGTGTATTACGCTTATCACTACAAATAATCCCCTCCCAACCTCCCCTTTTTCAAAGGGGAGGCGCTAGAACCAGAAATCCTCCCGGGCTCTTCCTTTTTCAGAGGGGGAGCTAAAACCGGAATCCCCTCCAGTCTCCCCCTTTTCAGATGAGAGAAGCTAAATGACTGCATTTCCTTATTAAATGCAGGGCTGGAGGGATTTGTTCATTCGCCAGCGTCACCTTGATTTGTTAGAATCCCCGCCACAAAAAAATCCTCTGAGAGAGCACAACCATGCTGATTGAAGCCCCTATTTCCCTTGGCGAATTGATCGACAAGATCACTATTCTGGAAATCAAAGCCGTGAACATTGGCGATGAAACCAAACTCAAAAATGTGACCCACGAGCTGAATATTCTTAATGCAAAGGTTGCGCAGTTACTGGATGCTGCTGGCCAAGCCAAACTGGCACCGCTCAAACAAGCGCTCAAAGATATCAATCAGGAATTGTGGATTATTGAAGACGATATTCGCGATTGCGAATACGCAAAAGATTTTAGCGATAAATTTATCCAACTCGCACGCGCAGTTTACGTGACTAACGACAAACGCGCCAAAGTGAAAAAAGATATCAACCTCGCCTTTGGATCTGAATTAATCGAAGAAAAATCTTACAAAGATTATCAGTAATCCCATTGCTCAAACGTCATTGTACTCACAGCCAGAACGATATCGTCCATGAAGATTCTCCTTATTAAAATGTCCTCGATGGGCGATATTTTCCATACTTTTCCTGCGATCAGTGACATCAAAAGAAATTTTCTTGATGCCCAAATTGATTGGGTAGTAGAGGACGGCTTTAAAGAAATTGTGGATTGGCACCCCGCCATTCATAAGGTTATTCCGATTCACCTGCGCCGCTGGGTAAAACAGCGCAATAAAAAATCCTGGCAAGAATTTAAATCCTGGCGAAGTGAATTGCGTACCGAAAACTACGATTACATTATTGATGCCCAAGGTTTGCTTAAAAGTGCCTTGGTCGCCAAATGCGCATCGGGAAGGAGTATTGATGGCTATGATAAGGATTCGGTACGTGAGCCTATTTCGCATTGGTTTTACAAGCGTTCCCATAACATAGATAAAAACCAGCATGCGGTAGAGCGAACACGCCAATTACTGGGAAAGGTATTGGGCTATACACCTGTAAAAAAATTAAATTTTGGAATCAACCAAAATTTCACTCATGTGCAAAAAGACACACACAAACTTATTTTTATTATTGGCACCAGCTGGATAACCAAACTGTGGTCTACCAGTGAGTGGCAAACGCTGACCAAAATTGCAGTTGATGAAGGTTACAGTGTTGAAATCATGTGGGGCAGCCTCGAAGAGCGTGCGATCGCAGATCAAATTATTGCATTTTGCCCACAAGCGACGCGCCCTGATCAGCGCTTATCTATCACCACTATTGCTGAAAAATTGGTGGGCGCTGCCGGGGTTGTAGGTTTGGATACAGGATTTTCACATCTTGCAGGTGCGCTGGAAACACCGACTATTGCACTTTATGGCGCAACCTCGCCTATTAAAGTAGGTCTCATTGGTGAACACACACAAAATTTACAGCTCAACACGCCTTTGGATTGCATGCCCTGCCACAAGCGCCATTGCAAATGGCTGCCAGAGAACAGTACATCAACTCCCCAATGTATGAGCGGCATCAAAGCAAACGAAGTGTGGCAGGCGTTACAGCAAAAAATATTTGGTGAATATACCCACTGACGCATTCAAGCTAACGAAATTATTCAGGAATTATTTATGACACCGCAAAAAATGGGCGTAGTCATTACCACTTACAACCAACCCAAGTGGCTCAAAAATGTGCTCTTCGGCTACGAAGCGCAACGTCACAATAATTTTACTGTGATTATTGCCGACGATGGATCAGGCCAGCCTACACGAGATGTCATTGAATTTTTTCAGGCGCGCGGGAAATTAAATATCCAACATATATGGCATGAAGATAAAGGCTTCCAAAAATGCCAAATCCTTAATAAAGCTATCGCGCAAACCGATTGTGATTATTTAATCTTCACTGATGGTGATTGCATCCCCGAACCCGACTTCATCAGCATTCATCAGTCACTCGCACAACCGGGTTATTTTTTATCGGGCGGATATGTAAAACTCACGACACCAGTATCAGAAAAAATTACAGAAGCAGATATCGCAAGCGGCATTATTTTCAATATCGACTGGCTCAAAAAAGCAGGCCAACCTGCAAGCCATAAACTATGGAAGTTACTCAAAAACAAAACACTCAAAGCCTTACTTAATGCTATCACTCCCACCAAGGCCACCTGGAATGGCATGAACAGTTCGACATGGACAAGCGACATCAAAGCCTGCAATGGTTTTAATGAAGATATGCAATACGGCGGCTTGGATCGCGAATTGGGTGAACGTTTATACAACCACGGCCTGAAAGGAAAACAAGTTCGCTACAGCGTCAATTGTTTGCACCTGGATCACCCGCGCGCTTACGATAATCCGGAAACCTGGAAAAAGAATTACGCGATTCGTAATGAAGTGAAACGCACAGGAAGGTTTTGGGCAGAGAATGGGATTGTCAAAAAAACATCACTTTAATCACTCAAAGAAAAGCACAAAAATTCAATTATTGATCAACGCTTTTTTGTGCTTTTAATAACCCAGTTAAATCCCCTACCTTTCGGTTAAGCCATTCTTTCACCAAATTAACTGCTTCTGGTGATGCATCCTCCAAGCTTTGCACACAAACAAAAGCATATTTATCACCAACGTCTGCTGCTGACAGTTTTTGCTTCAATCGAACAAGGCTTTGCTCCGCAGGCTTTAACTGCAAGGTCTCCAACGTATTTTCAAGTATTGCCTCTCCACGACTAATTTCTAAATGCGCGGCCAGACACTCACCAATAAATTGGTCTGCCGAGCGAAATCTATGCTTAAGGTTTTCTTCACAGAGAGGTAGATTGGCAAAGAAAAAAGCTTCAAAGGTAGATCGCCGCCAAGGATGAGGGTTATGCTGTAACTGGTAATAATGTGTTTTCATGCCTGCCAGTTTTGCACTGTATTCCTGCGCTGCCAAATGCCTAACGCGCATTTGGGATTTCTTCTGCTGACTTGCACCACTAAAATTACGCCACCAAGCCACAATTTTACGAGCAAATTTACGCTCAGAAAATTTAACCCAACGCCCCCTAACCACCACTTTCCCATCTCTGAAAAAATCTGTTTTCTCAACAGGTCGAATCAGGGCAAAGTCATCATTTAAAAATATAAAATTTTCAGACAAACCTGGAATACGCCATAAAAGCGTCATAATTGAACGAATATTGAAAGTTGGAAGCGAGTCTTCGTAACCACCAAAAATATCTTTGTGATCGACCACCTTAATACGCGACTCATATACAGTTCCCTGCAGACGAGCAACAAACTCTGGCTGTTGTTCATCGGCAACAATAAATATCGTTCTAACCCATGGAGCAAAACGCAAAAGCGACACAACACAATATTCAATTTCGTTTGAATTATGAAAACGCGATGGATTAGCTGCTCGCGGGCGCGCCCCGCCTATTTGAGCCAAATACTTATCTAACTTGGCTTTATGCTTGGGATCAGCCCCATCCACCCAAGTAATAACTGCATCAACAGGTTCTTGTTCAACAATTGTTGCCATGTGCTAGCTTTTCCTGTCGCTATTGGAATTTATAGTATTCACATAAAGCCAACCACTGCTGGTAGTTGCCATCTTGTTTTACGTTTGTTTTTTTCAGCGATTCTTTTTGTGATGCAATAATAGGGATAGGTTTGTTTTCCGGATTACTTGAACGACGAGTTTCTGTTCCCGCACGATACGACATTGCTTTGAACCACAAATCATCTGCTCTCGGTGTTAACTGCAAGAACAACTCACGATTTTGTACATCTTCATGCAATGAGTGCGGTGGGTATAGAACACCGCCATAACCGATCGGCATTAACCAAGGCGCTGAAAAATCTGTGCGCGACTCGGTTTTCCATTGATCATAAGGTGCAGGCACCCCTGGCCCTGAAAAAGCAATGAGACGGCACTCATGCGCAATAACCGAACGTGGGTAACGCAGATGATCATTGTACAAACGCTCCAACCAGGTGACGTTGTACATCAAATCATCATCGCAAGTGACAATAATTTTTTCTGGAAAGGCCTCCAAAGAATGGATCAATTTGCGATGCGAACAAGTCAACTCAACATAGCGGATTTCAAATACTGAATTTTGCAGCTGACTTAAAGAAGCTGGCAAATATTCCCGCAACTTCTCATTGAGCCATAAAATTATTTTTTCGGGTCGCTTCGATTGCAACAACAAACTGCGGACGGTCAGATGAATAATATCCAATCGACTGGGAATGGATGTAAGTGAAACTATTACCGGCAAAACAAGTGCCTCTTTTCGCTCCAGCTCACTGACTTTTACAGCCGCCAATTTACGCGCAGTCCACCAGGATAACGGCAGTTCTTTTAGTTTCATTACAACATCCTACAATTAAACAACCCAAACGATACCGTTAAAGATTAAGCCTGCATCTTAACATTTCACTTGGAATAATCCCTTAACCGAATGAAACAAATGGTAATCCAACCTAGGCCATATCAACCACAGACTGTATAATCGCTAACCCAATTTTTAGACCATTCCCGCACTCGTCCGGCCATATTCCGGGCGCAGCGCCAAGCCCAAAAAAGAGCCTGTTATCGCTATGGAAAAAACCTACGAACCCCATGCTATTGAACGCCAGTGGTACCAAACCTGGGAAGATAAGGGCTATTTCAAGCCTGCAGGCGACGGTACGCCTTACAGCATGATGATCCCACCACCTAACGTTACCGGCAGCCTGCATATGGGGCACGGGTTTAATAATGCGGTGATGGACACAGTCATTCGCTATCGCCGCATGAAGGGCGACACAACGTTATGGCAAGTGGGTACTGACCATGCGGGCATCGCAACTCAAATGGTGGTTGAACGCCAGCTCGCAGCGCAAGGTATAAGCCGCCACGATCTCGGCCGTGAAAAATTTCTTGAGAAAGTGTGGGAATGGAAAGAGCAATCTGGCGGCACTATTACCCGTCAGATTCGCCGCTTGGGCTCCTCCGTAGATTGGAGCCGCGAACGTTTCACTATGGACGATGGACTTTCAACTGCAGTTCAAGAAGCCTTTGTCCGCTTGTATGAAGATGGATTGATTTATCGCGGCAAACGCCTCGTCAATTGGGACCCTAAATTACACACCGCCATTTCTGATCTGGAAGTGGAAAACCACGATGAAAAAGGTTTCTTGTGGAATCTGCGTTATCCGCTAGCCGATGGAGCAACGACCGCAGAAGGTAAAAACTATCTGGTCGTCGCCACCACGCGCCCCGAAACTATGTTGGGCGATAGCGCTGTAGCAGTACACCCGGAAGATGAGCGTTACAAATCACTAATCGGAAAATATGTACTCCTTCCTCTGGTTAATCGCTTGATTCCCATCATCGCCGATGATTATGTCGATCGTGAATTTGGTACTGGTTGCGTAAAAATTACACCAGCACACGATTTCAATGACTATGAAGTTGGCAAGCGCCACAATTTATCGCTAATTAATGTGCTCGATAAAAATGCTGCTATTCTCGGAGCCGCACAGATTTTTAATTTGGACGGCAGCCTCAATACTCAACTTGACGGCACCCTACCCGCTCAATATGCAGGGCTTGATCGCTACGAAGCGCGCAAACGCATTGTTGCTGATTTCGAGTCAGCGGAATTACTCGAAAAAATCGACGATCATGGCTTGAAAGTACCGCGCGGCGATCGCTCTGGTGTTGTTATTGAGCCTTGGTTAACCGATCAATGGTATGTGAGCACCAAACCTTTAGCTGAGCCAGCCATTGCTGCGGTTGAAGATGGCCGTATCCAATTCGTACCAAAGCAATATGAAAACATGTACTTCTCCTGGATGCGCGATATTCAGGATTGGTGTATCAGCCGTCAATTGTGGTGGGGACATCGTATTCCTGCATGGTATGACGCAAGCGGTAAAGTGTACGTGGGCCGCAATGAAGCGGAAGTGCGCAGCAAATACAATCTCGCTACCGATGTTGCCTTGAATCAAGACGAAGATGTGCTGGATACCTGGTTCAGTTCAGGCTTATGGACTTTCTCAACACTCGGTTGGCCAGAGCAAACTGAATTCCTGAAAAAATTCCATCCAACCGATTTGTTGGTAACCGGCTTCGACATTATTTTCTTCTGGGTTGCGCGTATGATTATGCTCACCATGCATTTGGTGAAGCATGAAGACGGCACACCGCAAATTCCGTTCAAAACGGTTTATGTGCATGGCTTGGTACGCGATAGCCAAGGCCAAAAAATGTCAAAATCAAAAGGAAATGTGCTCGATCCACTCGACATTATTGACGGTATCGATTTGGAAACATTGGTACAAAAACGTACCACAGGATTAATGAATCCAAAAGATGCTGCAAAAATCGAAAAGCAAACTCGCAAAGAGTTTCCTGAAGGCATTCAAGCCTATGGGACCGATGCGCTGCGCTTTACCTTCTGTTCACTTGCATCAACTGGTCGCGATATCAAATTCGATATGGGCCGCGTAGAAGGTTACAGAAATTTCTGCAACAAAATCTGGAATGCCACTCGCTATGTATTAATGCAATGCGAAGGTCAAGATTGCGCGCAAGATGGCTCAACTGATTACGAATTGTCAGTTGCCGATCGCTGGATTATCAGCAAACTGCAATTAGCTGAAAAAGCTGTTGCTGAAGCACTTGATACCTATCGCTTGGATTTGGCAACCCAAGCAATTTATGAGTTTATTTGGAACGAATATTGCGACTGGTATTTGGAACTATCCAAGCCGATTTTGTTTGATAAGTCTGAAGGCAGTGATGCGCGTAAAAAAGGTACTCGCCGCACATTGATTCGCGTGCTCGAAACTATTTTGCGTTTAACTCATCCATTAATGCCATTCATTACTGAAGAAATCTGGCAAAAAATCAAACCACTCGCAGGCGCAACCGGCGAAACCATTATGCAAGCCAACTACCCTATCGCCGATGAAAGTAAAATCGATCAGCAAGCATTGAAAGATGTTGAGTGGTTGCAATCAGTAATTTTGGGGGTGCGCAATATTCGCGGCGAGATGAACATATCTCCAGCGAAAGATCTGAACGTACTGTTTAAAAATGGAAGCACAGACGATCAGAAGCGATTGCACGCAAACCAACAATTCCTCAAGAAGCTTGCCTCTCTTGAAAGCGTTACCTGGTTAAATGCTGGCGATGCAGAACCCATGTCTGCGACTGCACTGGTGGGCAAAATGGAAATTTTGGTACCTATGGCAGGGATTATCGATAAGAATGCTGAAATCGCTCGCCTAACCAAAGAGAGCAACAAATTACAGCAAGATATCGAACGCACAGAAGCCAAACTAAGCAATGAAGCGTTTGTCTCAAAAGCTCCAGCAGACGTTGTTGCCAACGAGCGCAACCGTGTTGCGGAAAATAAAATTGCGGTAGAAAAGTTGCGCGAGCAAATTCAAAAAATTAGTGCTCTGTAACTTTTTAGTGTTGCTATAAAATTTCAAAGGCCAGCGTTTATACACTGGCCTTTTTTATTTGCACGGAGATTAAGTTATTAGATTTTTATCGATTAAATTTAGGTGTTGCGACTTTTACGTTAGGCACCACTGCACTCAGCCTGCACGGCGTGGCTCAATCCATAAGCATGGCGAAAAATTTGAAAGGTAAAAAAACAAAAAGCCCAATCTTTCGATTGGGCTTTTTGTTGATATTCAATGGCGGAGAAGGGGGGAGTCGAACCCCCGATACCCTTTTGGGGTATGCTCCCTTAGCAGGGGAGTGCCTTCGGCCACTCGGCCACTTCTCCACATCTGTTTAAACAAAGCAGGCTCCGTTTCAACAGGTGCGGCATAATACCATAATTCTCTAAAAATCAAAGTCTTGAAGATAAATTTACCGATTAAAATGGTAATTATTTTAATACTGCATGATTTCCATACAATTCAAAAATTGTTTTAAAAAAGGCACTGCCATAAACGCCTACGCGGCGAATGATCACTCATATCGCCGCGTAGTTGAAAAGCATTGAACAACAAAACATTTAATTAAAATTAATTGTCTTGCTCTTCCTGATTTTGCTTCTCGCGTTGGATACGCTGATATATCTCTTCACGGTGCACAGCAATATCTTTAGGAGCATTGACACCTATACGAACCTGGTTGCCTTTTACACCTAATACGGTAACGGTCACCTCGTCACCAACCATCAAGGTTTCGCCAATACGGCGAGTCAAAATTAACATCTTTAATCTCCTTCACTCATCCTGTAAGAGTACGACTAGACACCCCTTGCCACCATCGACCCCCAATAGCCCCTTGTCGCTTCCTGACAACTGAATGTCTGGCTTAAGTATCGTCTACTTTTCACGAAAGGGAAGAAACCTCCAGCATTTTTCTATCTATTTACGTTATAGACAGTAATGCAGCTCAAACACCTTAACTAAACCGCCCTTCTAGAAAACCTAGCCCCTCACACGGCTTTCTGACGGCTCGGCATCCAAACCAAAAGCGGTGTGCAGACTACGCACAGCCAACTCCAAGTAACGTTCATCAATAATCACCGAAATTTTAATTTCTGAGGTGGTGATCATTTGAATATTGATACGATCTTCCGCCAATGCAGTGAACATACGCGATGCAACGCCTGCATGGGAACGCATACCAACACCCACGATAGACACTTTAGCTACCTTATCATCGCTACGCACTTCGCGTGCACCTATCTCTTGTGCTACTGCTTGCAACACAGCAACAGCTTTGCTCATATCATTTTTATGAACAGTAAATGTCAGGTCAGTAGTGCCATCGGCTGACACGTTTTGCACAATAACATCGACTTCTATGTTGGCTGCACCAATTGGTGCCAGAATTTTTGCGGCTACGCCGGGGGTATCAGGTACACCAGCAACAGTGACTTTAGCTTCATCGCGATTAAATGCGATACCGGAAACAATAGGTTGTTCCATAGTTGAATCTTCCTCGTCGAGGGTAATCAGGGTTCCAGGACCTTCTTTGAAACTGTGTAACACACGCAAAGGCACCTTATATTTACCAGCAAATTCTACAGAGCGGATTTGCAAAACTTTAGAGCCCTGGCTAGCCATTTCCAGCATTTCTTCAAAGGTAATTTTTTCCAGACGACGCGCACGCTCACAAACACGTGGATCGGTGGTATATACGCCATCAACATCAGTGTAGATCTGACATTCATCAGCTTTGAGCGCAGCCGCCAATGCAACACCTGTAGTATCTGAGCCGCCACGACCAAGGGTAGTGATATTGCCTTGCTCATCAACCCCCTGGAATCCAGCAACAACGACTACACGCCCCGCTTTGAGGTCCGCCCGCATGTTGGCTTCATCGATAGACTGAATACGAGCCTTGGTATAGGCGTTATCAGTCAAAATGCGCACCTGCCCACCCGTGTAGGAGCGGGCATCAACACCACGTTTTTTCAACGCCATGCACAACAGCGCAATGGTGACTTGTTCTCCGGTAGACACCAAAACATCCAGCTCGCGCGGATCAGGAGTTGTCTGAATCTGCTGAGCCAAACCAATCAAACGATTGGTCTCGCCACTCATTGCAGATAACACAACTACCATATCGTGCCCTTGGGCACGAAAACTGGCTACCTTATCGGCAACTTGCTCTATTCGCTCAATCGAACCGACTGAGGTACCACCGTATTTTTGAACCAATAAGCTCATTACAGCCTATCCTTCTATATATGTAAAAAGTGCCAACACTTACTAACCAGATCACAAAAAGGCGTCAATTAAACACCAGATCGCAAAAAAAGTTAACCCAAGCAAGTGACAAAAAGCAGATTATGATGCTTTCGATCCCATTAATAGCCTGTTAGCCAAGCTGATTTTTTACCCAAGGTACAACAGAAGCAAGTGCATCATCCAAGGCAGCGATATTTGCACCACCACCTTGCGCCATATCAGGGCGACCGCCACCTTTGCCGCCTAATTGCCCAGCGACAAATCCCATTAAATCACCCGCTTTAACCCTATTGGTGACATCCTGGGTGACACCTGCAACCAAAGCAACCTTTTCATCTTCGACTGCTGCCAGCAATACTACTGCCGAGCCCAACTTGTTTTTAAATTGATCCACTGTATCTCGCAGGGACTTGGCGTCTGCCCCTTCCAAATTCAAGGCCAACACTTTAATACCCGCAATATCAACCGCTTGCGACAAAACATCACCACTACCAGCGGTAGCCAATTTTGTTTTTAACGCAGCAAGGTCTTTTTCCAATTTGCGGTTTTGGAGAACCAAGGCATCCAGTTTTTCAATCAATGAATCGCGATTGGCTTTAAGGCTACGACCCGCTGCATCAAGCAACGACTCAACATAATCAAAGTGAACAAGCGCCTTGCTCCCGGTAATCGCCTCTATGCGCCTTACGCCCGCAGCCACGCCTGATTCTGAAACAATCCGGAACAACCCTATATCTCCGGTACGTTTGACATGCGTGCCACCACATAACTCAACAGAGAACCCATCACCCATGGTGAGTACTCGGACGGTATCACCGTATTTTTCACCGAACAAAGCCATAGCACCTTTGGCCTTTGCTTCATCCATATTGCACAACTCAGTTGCAACGGCAGAGTTGGCACGAATTTGATCATTAACGAGCGTTTCTATCGCCTTTAATTGCTCTGCGGAGACGGCCTCGAAGTGAGAAAAATCAAAGCGCAAACGCTCTGAATCAACCAAAGAGCCTTTTTGGGTAACATGCTCCCCAAGAACTTTGCGCAAGGCAGCATGCACCAGATGGGTTGCCGAATGATTGAGAGCTGTTGCCTGACGCACACCGGCGTCTACCTTGGCGGAAAAAATATCACCGACCGAAATCGCTCCTTGGAGTACGCGCACAATATGAAGATTAGATAATCCCTGCTTCTGGCAATCACGTACTTCTACACGATTGCCGCCCAGCTCAAGATAACCACAATCACCGGCCTGGCCACCAGATTCTGCATAGAAAGGTGTGCGATCAAGCACTACAGCACCATCCTCTCCTTCCACAAGACGATCCACTTTTTTGCCGTCTTTAACCAGCGCAAGCACCTTGCCCGATTCAGCCAAAGAGCTATAACCAAGGAATTCACTCGCCGGCAAATCAAGCCCAGCCGCCGAATAATCGACTTTAAAACTGCCAGCGGCACGAGCACGTGCGCGCTGTTCAGCCATTGCGGCTTCATAACCTTCCTGATCGATCGTCAAACCGCGCTCACGCGCAATATCCGCAGTCAAATCAACAGGGAATCCATAGGTGTCATAAAGGGTGAAAACCACTTTTCCCGGGATTTCAGTGCCGGAAATTTTGCTCAAAGCATCTTCAAGAACAGCAATACCTTTATCGAGTGTCTTTTCAAACTGCTCTTCTTCCTGCAGCAAAACTTTCTCGATATGCGCTTGGTTCTTGTGCAACTCGGGATAAGCATCCCCCATCACTTCGGTCAACGCTTTCACCAGCTTGTGGAAGAAAGGTTGTTTTTGCCCCAGCTGATTACCATGGCGAATTGCGCGGCGAATAATACGACGCAACACATAACCACGCCCCTCGTTGGACGGTAAAACACCATCACTGATGAGGAAAGAACAGGAGCGAATATGGTCAGCAATCACTCGCAGTGATTTGTTTTCCATATCGTGGTTACCAGTAGCATCAGCCGCTGCGCTCAACAAATGCTGGAACAGGTCAATTTCATAGTTGGAATGAACATGCTGCATAACCGCAGAAATGCGCTCTAATCCCATACCAGTATCGACAGAAGGTGCAGGCAAAGGGTGTAAAACACCATCAGCTGTACGATTGAACTGCATGAATACGTTATTCCAGATTTCTATGTAACGATCACCATCTTCTTCTGGCGACCCCGGTGGCCCGCCCCAAATATCAGCACCGTGATCATAGAAAATTTCAGTACAGGGTCCACAGGGACCTGTATCACCCATGGCCCAAAAGTTATCAGATGCGTAGGGCGCACCTTTGTTGTCGCCTATGCGGATAATACGTTCAGCAGGAACACCGACCTCTTTATTCCATATATCGTAGGCTTCGTCATCTGATGCATAGACAGTCACCCACAATTTTTCCGTGGGAATAGCAAGCCAGTCTTTGGATGTCAAAAACTCCCAAGCAAAACGGATAGCATCGTGCTTGAAATAATCACCGAAGCTGAAATTACCCAACATTTCAAAAAAAGTATGGTGACGTGCGGTATATCCCACATTCTCCAAATCATTGTGTTTACCACCAGCACGAACACAGCGTTGGGAGCTGACTGCTCGATTATAAGAGCGTTTATCAGCCCCCAAAAAACAATCCTTGAATTGATTCATACCCGCATTGGTGAATAACAAGGTAGGATCATTGCCGGGAATAAGCGAGCTACTCGACACTATAGTGTGGCCTTTGCTCTCAAAGTACTTTAAAAAAGCATCGCGAATTTCAGCGCTTTTCATCATTTATTCAACTCGTCTTCGAATCTTGGGTATCCGCACTCAGGCGTGATGCTGTTCCTGTTCTTCCACGCTCAGTTTGCGCGCTTCATGCTCCAGCATCACCGGGATGCCGTCGCGAATCGGGTAAGCCAAACCACTTTCCCAACACACTAATTCCTGTTGCTCAGGGCGATAATCCAGTTCACCTTTGCTGACCGGACACACCAGAATACTCAGTAGTTTTTTATCGATCATGATATTAAGTCGCGGTTAGTTAAGCCGGGGGCGGTATCTTACACTGCCAGTTACAGCCCTGTCTCTAGAACCACAAATCTATAGTGACAATTAGGGTTTTAAATCGACAGAAACAGGGGTATCCAGACCCTGCTGCCACAGTTTTACCTGAGCAAGAACACTCGGATTGGGCACGATTTGCGGCTCGGATGCGATTATTTTTTGTTCTTTTTCCCAGGATTCAACCAAAGATTTAGCCTGATAAAAAGCTTGCTCAAAATCAACTCCCGGCTTAAGGGATTCTTGAAAATATGCCCGACCGAAATAGGTTGACAGACTATCATCCGCACAACCAAAAGAGGTTTTATCGGCTGATGCAGCAGTCATGATGAGTGAGTTTTCATCCTTCAAGTCATCGATAAACCCTCCTGAATAACAAGCAGAAAGTACTACCACTCGATGTTTGATTCCGGTTGCTTTCAACTGACCAGCCAACCATTGCGAATCAATATCTGCCAGCTGCAACCCATTGTGATGAAGTGAAATTTTTTTATCTTTTGAACCATGGCTAGTGATATACAAGAAAAAAATATCATTCTCTTTATCCATGCGCTCGGCAATACGCGCAATAGATGCGCCAATACTCGTTAAGGTCGCCATAGGCCTTTCATTTAATGAGCGTTGGCTATTGACCAGATAAATGGCTGTTGCACGATTTCCATATTGAGCACTGAATAAATTTTCAATTATTTTACTCTCGCGACGAAACACCTCTTCAGTTCCATAACCCGCAACAACCAAACTGTATAACTCGATTTTTTCCGGATTAGATGCCTGCAATGAATTCAATGCAAGCGACAATTCATCAGCCTCTTTATACAGAGCGTACTCGGCAACTTCTTCCGGAGTAAAAATTTTAACTGCATCACCGCCATCAACCAAACGATCATATTCCCAACGTCCATCGATGCGACCAACGCCATCTATTGGAGTTTGGTAAATCAATATACCTTTGCCATGTTTTCTGCCATAAGAAAACTCTCCCTCATAAACATCGCCATTGCTAGCAATTAATTTTCCGTGCCCACTGTATTTTCCACCTTGAAATTCACCCGTGTATTGTTCGCCGTTTTTCGCTATGTAGTTGCCTTTACCTTCCAGCTGACCGTCTTGATACATTCCCTGCCAGTGATTACCTTCAGCATCGGTTTGCACTCCTTCACCATTGAGCAACCAGTCTTTGAATTCACCAACATATGTGAACCCATCACTACTGGTGTGAGAGCCTGAACCAGTAAAACTATCTGTAACAAAATCACCACTATATTGGTTTCCTTGTCCATCATTAAAAAGACCTTGGCCGTGCATTTTTCCAGCGAAAAAATCACCGGTGTACTTTTCACCCGTAACGCGGCTTAACTCGCCTTTACCTTGAATAATTCCTTCAGCTATCTGGCCGATATAAATAGACTTATCCGCAAACACCCATTTGCCGTGTCCATGCATCTTATTTTTTTCAAATTCACCTTCATATCTGTCACCACGAATATATTTGAGAACGCCCCTGCCATGGAATTGATTTGCAACAAACCCGCCTTCATAACGGCTGCCGTCCGGATAAATCAGCAGACCATGCCCTTCCATTTGCCCGCGCACATAATCCCCTGTGTAAATACCGGAATGAGCCGATGTAAATGTGCCCTTACCATGCATCAATCCCGCTAAAAACTCCCCATCGTATTCATCGCCATTACTCCAACGCATGCGACCTTGTCCCTCCAACTGACCTTGTGTATTTAGGTCGCCAACATAGGTTGCTCCATCTGCAAAATTAAGAACGGGAGAAAACGCAAATCGCAAGTCACGAAATGTTCCTTGTGTCGCCATCAGTGTTAACACAACACCCGTGCAAAAAGAAAAGGCAAGTAGAACCATGCGTTTCATATAAAATCCATTATCAACACTCATTAAAATTTACATACCAACAGCAACTATTTTTATTCTGCCGGCATAGGCGGTACGAGCAACTGCGGGTCAATGCGCTCCTCAAACCAGTTCATCCGCCAATCTAAATGCGGCCCCGTAGCGCGCCCGGTTTTACCGACTTTGGCGATTGGTTGACCCTGTATAATTGCATCGCCTTTTTTAACCAAAATTTTGCTGAGATGAATAAACGTTGATGAAAGACCATGACCATGATCAATAATTAATGTCCCCCCTGAAAAAAACATATCGGGATGAACCAATGTCACCACGCCACCTGCGGGTGCTTTCACAAGAGTGCCTACAGGTTTGGCAATATCAACACCATAATGTGGAGAGTTAGGAACACCATTGTAAAATCGCTGGCTCCCATAAACGCCTGTAACAGGCCCAATAAGTGGCCATTCAAATTTCTGCGTAAAAAACATAAGAGGCAAATCACTTTTGCGCGCATCAGCTGCCATTTGCGCCTCGCGTTTTGCACGTTCAACTTGAGCTGGATCTGGTTCTACCGTCTGCTGCGGAACACCTGTCACTTTTTGAGTTCGGTAAGTACGTGACTTCACTGTAAACCGATGTTCACGACGAACGCCTGCGCTATCAATAGTAATGAGAGTTGCTATTTTGTCTGCGTCGCGACCTAGCCCAATCACAAATTCACCCGTTGGCGAAATGCGCAATAGTTTATTGCGATACTCCACTGACATACCCTGTGGGACTTTACCGATAATCACACCTCCCTGCTGCCATTCGCCAGTTACTTCCAAAGCAGTGGAGCCCATACTTACTAGCATGGAAAAGAGACATATAGCAATTTGTGGCAGCTTCACAATTAGCTCCTGAAAAAGGTAATTTTTGGACAAAAAAAACGGCAGACAAGCTGCCGTTTTTTCTTTTTCGCCACGATTATTTCATCGTTTCATCAACGCGCAAAATCTTCATGGTATTTGTACCACCCAGCAATGTGGTATCGCCGCTGGACACAATTACCAAATCGCCATTCGCCAAGGTGCCTTGTGCCTTGAGCATCGCGATTGCACGCACAAAATCATCTGCGCAAGGTGCGCTGTTAGTATCAAATGCAATAGGCTGCACTCCGCGATACATAGCCACTTTACGCTGAGTGCTCACATGACGGGAGAATGCAAAAATCGGCAACTGTGATCCAACGCGCGACATCAAGCGCGGCGTACTACCAGATTCAGTAAAGCAAATAATGGCTTTAACACCGTCCAAGTGATTGGCAGTGAACATAGATGCCAATGCGATAGACTCATCAACGGAACTGAATGCTTGATCCATGCGATAGTTATCAAAACTCGCCGTAGGATGTTTTTCAGCACCGAGAATAATACGCACCATTGCCTCAACCGTTTCAACTGGGAAGCTACCCGCTGCAGTCTCTGCAGACAGCATTACCGCATCAGTACCATCCAGCACAGCGTTAGCAACGTCGAATACTTCCGCACGTGTTGGCAACGGGCTGTTGATCATCGACTCCATCATCTGGGTTGCGGTGATCACAACTTTGTTCAGCGCGCGTGAGCGAGCAATGATGCGCTTTTGTACACCAATCAATGCTGCATCACCAATCTCTACGCCCAAATCACCGCGAGCAACCATCACCGCATCGCTGGCCATGATGATGCTATCCAACGTCTCATCATCTGCTACTGCTTCGGCACGTTCAACTTTGGATACCAAACCTGCACGCCCACCAGCTTCTTGCATCAGTTTGCGCGCATAGTTCATATCTTCTGCTGAGCGAGGGAAAGATACAGCCAAATAATCCACATCAATTTCTGCTGCAGTTTTAATATCAGCAATATCTTTTTCAGTCAGTGCAGGCGCAGTCAAACCACCACCTTGACGGTTGATGCCTTTGTTGTTTGACAAAGGACCAGCCACTTTAGTGGTAGTGTAAATACGAGTGCCTTCGATTTTGTCGACAGTCAGTACAACACGACCGTCATCGAGCAACAAAACATCACCGGCTTTACAATCGTTCGGCAATTCTTTGTAATCAATACCTACTTGATGCTGGTTGCCTTCATCGCGCCCCAAAGCAGCATCCAAAATAAATTTGTCGCCTACTTTTAAATGAATTTTGCCTTCAGCAAAACGTGCAACACGAATTTTTGGCCCTTGCAAATCACCCAACACTGCTACAAAACGATTATGTTTGGCAGCAAGTGCGCGTACGGTTTCTGCACGACGCTTGTGATCTTCCGGTGAGCCGTGGGAAAAATTCAAGCGCACAACGTTAACGCCTGCGAGAATCAAACGCTCAAGCACTTCCGGTGATTCAGAAGCAGGCCCTAAAGTACTGACGATCTTGGTACGTCTTAACATGATGGGCTCTCTTATTTAGCATTCATCAGGGCAATGGTGTTGTCCAACATACGGTTAGAGAAACCCCACTCGTTGTCATACCAGCTCAATACTTTTACCCACTTGCCGTACACTTTGGTTTGCAATGAGTCGTAGTTAGATGAGTGAGGGTTGTGATTGAAATCGACTGATACCAACGGCTCATCAACATATGCCAATACACCCGGCATTTCTTTTTCAGCGGCTTCTTTCATTGCTGCGTTGATTGCCTCAACAGAGACATCCTTTTCTACCAACACGTTCAAATCAACCAGAGATACGTTGATGGTTGGAACGCGCACAGAAATACCGTCCATTTTGCCTTTCAATTCTGGCAATACCAGACCTACTGCTTTAGCAGCACCTGTGGTGGTCGGGATCATTGATTGGGTAGCTGAACGCGCACGATAGATATCTTTGTGGAATACATCGGACAGCACTTGATCATTGGTGTATGCGTGGATAGTTGTCATAGAGCCTTGCACAATGCCGAACTTATCGTTCAATACTTTAGCAACAGGAGCCAAGCAGTTAGTGGTGCAAGATGCATTTGAAATAATGGTGTCAGTGGCTTTCAACACATTGTGATTCACACCGAAAACAACGGTTGCATCCACATCGGTACCAGGAGCAGAGATAATGACTTTTTTAGCACCTGCAGTTAAATGTGCGCCCGCTTTTTCTTTGCTGGTAAAAATACCGGTACATTCGTAAACCACATCAACATTTAATTCCGCCCAAGGCAATTTGGATGGATCGCGCTCAGCGGTAATACGAATCGCATCACCATTAACGAACATTGTGTCGCCTTCGAATTTCACAGTGCCATTAAATTGACCGTGAACAGAGTCGTATTTGGTGAGATGCGCATTGAGGTGGGCATCTCCAAGATCGTTGATACCAACGATTTGAATTTGGCTGCGCTTGCCTGATTCATATAGTGCACGCAGTACATTGCGACCGATACGACCGTAACCGTTAATTGCCACTCTGATAGTCATTACATTCTCCTAAGTAAACTTTCGCTGATTCTTTTGCTGTATAGGCACAATGCTGTGCCCTTGTAAGTTAAAAACACAGGGGCGCAATAATTGCGCCCCTGCTGGACCTAGTTAGCGCGGCAGGCTGGCTGCTTCGCGGGCAAGACGCTCAATTTCATCCCAGCGCCCTGCTTTCATCAATTCTTTTGGTGCCATCCAAGTACCACCTACGCAATGTACGTTAGGCAGCGCTAGATAACTTGGTGCCTTGGCCAGATCAATACCGCCAGTTGGGCAGAAAGTAATTTGCGGCAATGGACCGGCGATTGACTTCAACATTGGCACACCACCGGCGGCTTCTGCAGGGAAAAACTTCTGGTGAGTGAAGCCTTGAGTGTACAGATTCATCGCTTCCGTCGGCGTTGCAACACCAGCCAGTAAAGGTACAGGCGAGGCTTTCGCCGCTTCAATCAATGCCGGTGTAGTACCTGGACTTACCAAAAAGGTAGAGCCTGCTTTTACTGCTTTCTCCAGATCTGCTGGAGTAATAATGGTACCGGCACCGATAACAGCATCGTCCGGTAAAGCTTCTACCATTGCAGTAATGGCATCTAGCGCACAAGGGGTGCGCAGAGTAATTTCCAATACTTTCAAACCACCGTTATAAAGTGCTGTCGCCAGAGGCACAGCATCCTCAATGCGCTCTACCACCATCACCGGTACAACTGGTGCTACTTTTACAATTTGATCAATAGTTAAAGCCACTGTATGTCCCTCGTTCATAAAAGAGGTTCGTAAAAAACCTTCACCTGAAAAAAATAAAGGTTCGCTCAATAATTTGGTAACAATCAAGGTGCCCAGTAAATGCTTACCGGAACCAGTTGCTGCTGTAACACCGCACGGATAGGCATTTCTTTTACATCGGTTCCAGCCTGGGCAGCACGCAATACGGCAAGCTTCTCATCACCAGTGATTAACAACACCAGTGATTTGGAGCGCAATAGTCCAGCCAAAGACAAGGTCATACGCTCCACGATAGCACCGGTTACTTCGCTTTGTTTTGCAATAATCGCTGCGCAAAGTTGAGCGGAATCCGGATTAAGCGCCTCATCCAAGCCTTGCGCATGAGGAAATAATGATGCTGTGTGCCCATCAGATCCCATACCCAAAATTGTGATGTCAAATGGCTGAGCCAATTGCTGATAGGCCGCTTCACAATCAACCAAACCTTCTGCCGCAGTTTCAGCAGAGTTTTTCATACCCACTAAATTCGCTACTGCTGCTTTGTTCTGTATCAGATGTTTTACGGTGAACGCTTCGTTGCTTTTATCATGACCAAAATCAACCCAACGCTCGTCAACCAAAGCAACATAAATAGATTCCCAATCCAGATCAGAGTGACTCAATGCTTTATACAAAGGTTCTGGCGTACTACCGCCAGACACCAAGAACGTAGCTTCGCCACGCTCTTCAATCGACTGACGCAGCGCCGTTTCACATTCCGCTTGCAACGCCGCAATCATATCTGCGCGATTATCGAATAAATGCTCGGTTACCATTCCTGATCAGCTCCCGATAAAACTTCATCAATCGAGAACCAGCGACGACGATCACTTGCCATCAATTGTGCAGATGCTTGCGGACCCCAACTACCTGCCATGTAACCGTGCGGTTTATTTTCAGGGCGCTGCCATGCTTCAATAATCGGATCAATCCAAGCCCATGCAGCATCAACCTCAGCACGATGGATAAATAAACTTGCATCACCTGCGGCGGCATCAAGCATCAAACGCTTGTATGCATCTGAGTAGAAATCTTTGTAGGTGTCAGCGAAATTTAAATTCAGCACAACCGGACGCAAATGGGTTTCATGTTTTTCAAGATCTTTGGAAACCATGATAATTTTGATGCTCTCTTCCGGCTGCAGGCGGATGATGAGGCGATTAGGTGTAGCAGCGCCTGCCGACTCAGGGTACACGCGGTGGGCAACATCTTTATATTGAATAACGATTTCTGCAAAACGCTGCTTCATGCGCTTACCTGTGCGCAGGTAAAAAGGTACGTTTGCCCAGCGGGAATTATCGATGTACGCACGGATTGCAACGAAGGTTTCCGTGTTGCTCGCCTGCCCCAATTCTTCCAGATAACCTGGCACTTGTTTGCCATCCATCTCGCCGGCAACGTATTGTCCACGCACAGTATTGTATTTAACGGTATTGCCCGTCAGAGGACGCAAATTCTCCAGCACTTTTAATTTTTCAGCGCGAATACGCTCAGCAGTCATTTTGTTAGGTGATTCCATCGCCACCAGACACAACAACTGGAGGATGTGGTTTTGCACCATGTCACGCAGTGCCCCAGCACCATCATAGAAGCTGGCACGACCTTCCAGCCCAACTGTTTCTGATATGCTGATCTGAACGTGATCGATTGATTTTGCATCCCACAAATGCTCGAACATGCCATTGGCAAATCGCAATGCCAGCAGATTTTGAACGGTCTCTTTACCCAAATAGTGGTCAATGCGGAAAATAGCTTCTTCACGGAAATATTCAGCAATCTGACTGTTGATTTCTTCTGCCGTTTTCGCGTCGTAACCCAGGGGCTTTTCAACAACAACTCGCGCTTTGTCGGTAATCAAATTACATTCATGCAAGTGTTTGCAGCAAATACTGAATACAGACGGAGGAGTTGATAGATAGAAAACACGCTCGCTATTGCCACCATTGTTCAACAGTTTTGCCAGTGCGTCCCAATGCTCATCTTTGGTACCGATATCAACGAATACCGGAAATAAACGTTTGGCAAACTCATCCCAATCAGCTGCTACAAACTCATCAGCATTCAGATGTTTTTCAGCCGCTGCGCGCACTTTATCTTTGTACTCGGTGACCATTTGGGTATTGCGGCAAGTCGGGATAATACGAGCACCAACATGCAGGGAGCCTTCGCGATGAGCCCGATACAAGCCGGGAATCAATTTGCGCAGAGCCAAGTCGCCTGCGCCACCAAAGATGACAAAATCAAATGCGTCGAGCATGAGGAGTAATCCTGTTCGTGAATCTTGATAGTGGTTTTAGTTGTTTAGAAACGAAGACCCCGAACACAGGTCCGGGGTCGAGATTTAACGGTGTATCACCAATTAAATACAGTAGCTCCTTCTTCGGCCAAGCCCACAGTGGCACGTAACGGAGCAAATAATTCACGCCCCATACCGTAGTGGACAGCCGATAAATCACATTGCGCTGGTTGGCGGGATTTCAACTCATCTTCACTCACCAAAACCTGAAGCGTACCCGCCTCAGCATCCAATTCAATCATGTCGCCATCACGGATCAAACCTATCGGCCCATTATCCAGAGCCTCCGGTGTCATATGAATTGCTGCTGGAATTTTACCAGACGCTCCCGACATGCGGCCATCAGTCAAGAGTGCAACCTTGAAACCACGATCTTGCAGTACCCCCAGAGGTGGAGTCAGCTTATGTAACTCGGGCATTCCACAGGCTTTAGGCCCCTGGAAACGAACGACAGCAACAAAATCTTTTTCCAATTCACCGCGTTTAAATGCAGCCTGCAACTCTTCCTGACTATGAAATACGATTGCCGGTGCAGTGACTTTACGATGATCCGGCTTAACTGCAGATATCTTGATCACTGAGCGACCTATATTACCTTTCAATAATTTCATTCCACCTTCAGGAGCAAAGGGTTTGGCAACCGGGCGCAGAACTGCATCATCCAGACTTTCCTGCACAGCTTCGCGCCATACCACTTCGCCATTTTCCAAAAAAGGCTCTTTGGTGTAAGCCGCCAATCCAGTACCGCCCATGACTGTTTTGACATCATCGTGTAACAAACCGGCGTTGCGCAGTTCACGCATCAAAAAGCCCATACCACCAACAGCCTGGAAGCGATTAATGTCAGCAAGACCATTCGGGTAAATGCGGCACATAAGTGGAATTATATCTGAAATGTCAGACAAATCCTGCCAGTTAATTTGCACACCAGCGGCTCTGGCAATCGCAACAATATGCATCGCATGGTTGGTTGAGCCGCCGGTTGCCATTAAACCTACGATACCGTTAACAATAGACTTTTCAGTGACTATGTCCGAGAGCGAAACAACCTCATCACGAGTGATACGTGCCAATTGATGGACAGAAGCGCGAGTTAAGGCATCCCGCAGCGGAGTATAGGGATTAATGAATGTACTTCCGGGTAAATGAACCCCCATAATCTCCATCAGCATCTGATTCGTATTGGCTGTACCGTAAAAAGTACAAGTACCTGCACTGTGGTAAGAGGCACTCTCAGCAGCCAATAGCTCTTTACGCCCCACTTTACCTTCAGCAAACAACTGGCGCGCCTTGGCTTTTTCAGCATTCGGCAATCCTGGAGTCATTGGCCCTGCCGGGATAAAAATAATAGGCAGCTGGCCGAAAGAGAGCGCGCCCATCATCAGGCCGGGGACGATTTTGTCACACACCCCCAAACAGATAGCACCATCAAACATATCGTGCGAAAGTGCAATTGCTGTACTCATGGCGATCACATCGCGACTAAACAGCGACATCTCCATCCCCGGAAACCCCTGGGTCACGCCATCACACATCGCAGGTACACCACCCGCCATCTGCGCAGTCATACCCATTTCTTTGGCTGCAGCTTTGATAGGTTCCAGATATTCGCCATAGGGAACATGAGCCGATAACATTTCGTTATACGCACTTACAACACCCAAATTAGGGGCCTGCCCCTCCGCCAAAGCTTCTTTATCCGCACTATTACAGGCAGCAAAACCGTGCGCGAGGTTGGCACAACCCAAATGATGGCGAGCAGGACCTTTGCTACGAAATTTATTAACGCGCGCAAGATAGGCGGCACGAGTATCGCGGCTACGGGCGATAATTCGCTCGGTGATAGCAACAAGTCTTGGATCTGTATTGGGCTTTACAGCTGAAACGTCTGTCATGTGAATACCATTGCTCTTAGGGCTATAACCTACCGCAAACCATAGATTTGCAACCGAGGTGCTCAACTTCGTACACCAACCGAAACAGGATTTTAAGCCTGTAGCAGGCAAAGTTGCCCACAGCGGTTGTGCATCCTGCGCCGGGTTCATTGCCCGACGCTTTCAACTTCTAATCAGTTAATCTAACTGTCTGAGGCAACGACCTGCCTCGAAACAGTTACACGCTTTTCGCGCGCTTATAAAAATCAATCAAGTTACGCGTTGAGGCATCGTGCTTGGCATTAGTCGCTTTGCCGGTATCCAACTCAGGCTGTATACCCGCAGCAAGTACTTTGCCTAACTCAACCCCCCATTGATCGAAGGAGTGAATACGCCAAATGATACCTTGTACAAAAATTTTGTGCTCATAAAGCGCAATCAATGCCCCCAGTGAGCGGGCATCTACTTTGTTTAGCAGAAAGGTATTGGTGGGGCGATTACCGCGATGCACTTTGTGCTCAACAATCTCTTCGATACGCTCGGCACTGACACCTTTAGCTGAAAGCTCACGGCGCACCTGATCCGCATCAATACCCAACATCAAGGCTTGGGTCTGCGCAAAGAAATTAGCCATTAGCGCATCATGATGCCCTTCAACTGACACAGTCGGCGCAATCGAACCAATGAAATCAGCCGGAATAATATCCGTACCCTGATGCAACATTTGATAGAAAGCATGCTGTCCGTTGATACCCACCTCACCCCAGACCAACGGCACGCTACCATAAGTAATTTGCTCACCGGCCCAATTAACGGACTTACCATTACTTTCCATTTCCGCCTGCTGCATGTAGGCAGGGAAACGATGCAAGCATTGGTCATATGGCAGCAACGCATGAGCAGGATAACCAAGGAAATTGCGATTCCAGACCCCTACTAACGCCAACATCACCGGAGCATTTTCAGCCAACGGCGCTGTTTGGAAATGTTGATCCATCTCATAAGCGCCTTGTAACAGCTCATCGAATAACGCATAACCGAGGAACAACACAATTGGCAAACCAATTGCGGACCACAATGAGAAGCGCCCACCTACCCAATCCCACATATCGAAGATATTTTCTTCTGCAATTCCAAATGCAGTTACCAGTTTGCGGTTGGTGGAGACTGCTACAAAGTGTTTGGCAATCGCAGCCTTGTCGCCCGCTGCCGCCATAAACCATTGCTCGGCAGTGCGGGCATTGGTCATAGTTTCCTGAGTGGTAAAAGTTTTGGAGGAGATAACAAACAGCGTCGTTTCCGGATTCAAACCGGCCAACACTTCAGCAATCTGCACGCCATCGATATTGGATACAAAATGCATGTTAAAACGTTTATCGCTGTAATCTTTGAGCGCTTCACACACCATGAGCGGGCCGAGATTGGACCCCCCGATACCAATACTAACAATGTCAGTAATCGTTTTACCGGTATAGCCAGTCCAAGCGCCCGAGCGCAACTTCTCGCTCAACTTGCGCATGCGTTCCAGCTCGGCATTAATGGCCGGACGCGCATCAGAACCATCGATGATAATTGGCTTGTCAGACTTATCGCGCAAGGCAACGTGCATAACAGCGCGATCTTCCGTTGCATTGATATGCTCAGCCGCAAACATCTTGCTGCGCCAACCTTCAACATCAGATTCTTTCGCCAACGCCAAAAGCGCTGCTTTGGTTTCATCGGCAATCAGATTTTTGGAGTAGTCGAACAGAAAAGAAGGAAGCTGCAGGGAAAATTTATCAAACCGCGCATCATCGGCTGCAAACAAATCTTTCAGATGTTGGGGCTTCATTTGCGCCGCATGGGCTTCAAGGGTTTTCCAGGTAGGCAAGTCGGTAGGACGCACAACAGGGTTAGTCATTTCTACTCCACAAACAAAAATGCATTAGGTGCTATTCCTCTATGAGACGATGCACCTAAACAGGTGGTTGATTCCTATTTCAGCTTCTTTTTTGTTGTCAGGTCTGCGCCTTTTAATTAACAACTGCGGTGAAGCCATCCGCAAAATGCCATTACCGTTCGGGTTATTGCGACCTTGGCAAGAGACGAGAGCCCAAACAAAGGCCTGCCCGACCTGCTCGCATCTTTTACATTACTGAAAACTGGACACCATGAAAAAGGAAGGATAACCTTCCTACAACATTTCCAAGTTGCGCGAGACCATCCTAGATTTTATTAATTACGCGCAATTCAAGCTTGAAATGAACGACTGCAAATAAACGCACTCGAAAGATATGCCAGACCTTTCTCTCTCCAGATACGCAAAAAATAGTGTAAATAATGCGAATTTGCCCAGCACAAAAAGGCCGCTATGATAGGCAGATGGGTTTTTGGTGTCAATTCACGTGCTGCGCCCTACCGAATCCAATTAACGCCACAGAAACAACCCTCTATGTATAAAAACCATTCAACATCGTGCGGCATAATCGAAGGTTTTTTTGGTCGCACCTGGAGCTGGGAAGACCGCAAAAATTACGCACAATTTCTTGCGCAGCATCAGTATGACTTTTACATCTACGCACCAAAAAGTGACAAAAATTTACGGCGCGAATGGCAAACAGACTGGCCGGAAGAAACCAAAGTGCATCTTCGGGAGTTGCGGGAGGTTTACCGTGATCAACAGATCAGTTTTGGTATCGGTTTAAGTCCGCATGAAATTTATCTGGATAATTCACACGACCAACGCAACCAACTCGTAACACGTATTAAAGAGATCAATCAGCTGGAGCCCGACATACTGTGCATATTATTTGATGATATGCGCGGTGACATCCCACATCTCGCCCAAATCCAGATTGACATCGCCCATCAAGCAGCCGATGCAAGTACAGCTAAAAAAATTATTTTTTGTCCGACTTACTACAGTTTTGATCCTGTTTTGGAAAAAGTATTTGGTCAAATGCCTGAGCATTACTGGCAATCATTTTCCCGGCATTTGGATAAAAGCATTGATATGTTTTGGACCGGAGAAAAGGTCTGCTCATCCAATTACCCTACTTCGCACTTGGACACCGTGGCAGAATTACTCGGCAGAAAACCATTTTTATGGGACAACTATCCAGTTAACGACAGCGCCGTAAAATCCAATTTATTGCAGCTGCGCGCATTCGATCAAAGCCATCGCCTACTCAACGGAAAATTAGCCGGCCATGCGGTTAACCCAATGAATCAACCTTGGCTTTCACAATTACCTCTTGCCAGCTTGCCGCTTGCCTACGAAAACCCGCATACATACAACCCAACGCTGGCATTTACGCAGATTACAACAACATTGTGTGGGGAAAAATTAGCGCAACAACTGGAACAAGATCTTCATTTGCTCCAGGATCAAGGCTTAAAAAAGTTAACAGATAATGAAAAAATAGAGCTGCGCGCACGCTATCAGCAATTTACTAATAATCATTACGCGCAAGAAATTATCGACTGGTTAGATGGAAAATATGAATTTGACCCTGCATGCCTTACGGATTAATTATTTAATCAATACCGTCTGAAACCAACGCGACATGGCAGCAATTTGCGGGAAGCATACGGTATGTTCCATTGGATAAGATTCGAATTGCACATTGCAACCACGCTCTTGTAAAAAGTGATATGCACGCTGCCCCAACACTTCAGGGACCACAGGATCTGCGCTGCCGTGTTGAATCAAAATTGGAATATTTTTATTTGCAGACTGAATTTCCACACAGGAAGATGTCGCAAAATAACTCGATAGGATTAACAACCCAGCGAGCGGCTTATCGCTAGTCAGCCCTGCATGGTAGGCGACGGCACCACCTTGGGAAAACCCCACTAGAATAATATTTTCACTTGCAACACCGCGTTCAATTTCGCGATCAATCAACAACTTCACTGCATCTGCGCTCGCGATTAATTGCTTTTCATCTACACGGCGATCGAGATTCATTTCCAAAATATCGTACCAGGCAGGCATAACGTAACCACCATTGATGGTCACTGGCATGCTCGGGGCATGAGGAAATATAAAGCGTATTGATAGCGTATCGGGCAAATGCAACTCAGGCACCAAAGGCGCGAAATCATTGCCATCTGCGCCCAAGCCATGCAACCAAATCACGCTCGCGGTAACAGGTAATTGAGGCTGGGTGACCTTTTCAACACAAGGTAAATATTTCATAACAACTCTCTCGCGAATATGTGCGGCCATGTGTGATTATGTAAAACGATACACACTTCTACGGCACAGATTTTGTTTAATTTTTGTGCAAATCATTAGCCTATTTGTCATCTTGATAGCAATTACACATTTGGGCAAGTCTCTGCTCAGGCATAACAGCCAAAATAACACTACACTTGCATAAACAGCTAAAAACCTCGCTAACAGAATCACTGCATCGACGATGCTAAGGACCAATATGAGCAACTTGAATCCCAATGCACCTATCTTTCATGAATCGGGCGCATATAAAACAGTCAACGCACTGATTTCTCCGCTCGACCAATTAAATGTACTTTCCAAAGTTGAAGTCGCCAAATTACTCGACTCCAGCCAAAGCGGCCTTTATAAGCTATTCCGTAACTGTTCACTTGCCGTACTTAACACAGGTAATGACCTGGATGATGGCAAAGAACTTTTGGAGCGTTACAAAGATTTTGATATCAGTATTGTGCAAGAAGAGCGCGGTATAAAACTCGCTGTAAAAAATGCACCTGCAAATGCATTTGTTGATGACAAAATGATCCGCGGTATTAGCGAGCATTTATTCACCGTGCTGCGCGATGTGATTTATAACAATGATGAGCTAAATGGCAATCCCAAATTCAGTATGCACACATCGGAAGGAATTACCGATGCCGTTTTCCATATGCTGCGCAATGCCAATTTATTGAAAGCGGGATTAGATCCCAATCTAGTCGTTTGTTGGGGTGGTCACTCTATTAACCGTATTGAGTACGACTACACCAAGGAAGTGGGCTATCAATTGGGGTTACGCGGTTTGGATATATGTACTGGCTGCGGTCCAGGTGCAATGAAAGGCCCAATGAAAGGGGCAACCATCGGGCATGCAAAACAACGCATCAATAATGGTCGCTACATAGGTATTACAGAGCCCGGCATTATTGCCGCTGAAGCGCCAAACCCTATTGTGAATCAATTAGCAATCATGCCCGACATTGAAAAACGGCTTGAAGCATTTGTAAGGTTAGGGCACGGCATTATTGTATTCCCGGGCGGAGCAGGAACTGCAGAAGAAATTCTTTATATCCTTGGATTGCTGTTACATCCTGACAACAAAAATATTCCGTTTCCACTGATATTTACCGGCCCCGAGAACTCGGCTGAATATTTCTCACGCATCGACAAATTTATTGGCGATACCTTGGGCAGTGAAGCGCAAGCACATTACAAAATCATTGTTAATGATCCCGAAGCTGTTGCACAAGAAATGAAAGAAGGCATTAAAAAAGTACGCGAATTCCGCAAACAAAGTGATGATGCCTACTATTTCAATTGGCAATTAAAAATCAGCCCGGATTTACAGCAACCGTTTATCCCTACTCACGAGAACATGCGAAATCTGGAGCTTCACAAAAATCAACCTGTCAACCAGTTGGCAGCCAATTTACGCCGTGCGTTTTCAGGCATCGTAGCCGGTAATGTAAAAGAGGAAGGTATTTGCGCAATTGAAAAATACGGCCATTTTGAATTGCATGGCGATTACGAAATTATGCATCCTGTAGACGAACTGCTTGAATCCTTTGCACGTCAAAACCGGATGAAATTACCAGGTAGAGCCTATATCCCCTGTTACAAGGTTATAAAGTAATCTATTACATAGATTATTCAGCTATAGGTTGTAGTCAATGTCTCACAAAAAGTAGCGACTTTTGCGACTATTCCGCCGCCAGCTCCAGACGCATAATGGCTACATCAAGGAAGTAGACAATGATGTGATCTGGCCAGGCAAGGTCAATGGATGCGCCCACCTGTTAGGGACGCGATGTCGGACGACATCAAGGGACTGCACTAGCGCAGGAGGAAAGGCGGTCAGGGATTCGAAAGGAAAATCGACGCTAATTGACTACTTCTACTTAGGGATAGTATTTGTACGGGGGCGCTTATGCGCCCCCTACTCATTTAGGGAACACGAAAAATCCATTGTTTTACGCATGCTGCGCAACACCTCCCCCGCCACAATAAAAGCACCGACCAATACCAATCCATATATCGCCATCACAAAACCATAGTTGGCGGTGTAATTCCAAGGGCGCGCGATCCCCAGGTAACAAGAAAACAACCAGGACACCGATGAGATGGCTCCCGTCAGCACGACTAATACCTGTGTTAACGAGGGCTGCCCGAGCAATCCGTGAGCTGAGATAACACGAGGGAAACTGAAGTAATGTAGAGCTATGCCGTTGAGTGTCAGAATCATTACCACGGTAAATTTGGCCCAGAGCTTTTCATTTTGCAGATACTGCTGCGGATCCTCCATGTACCCGACCAGCACAAGTGCCAAGCCAGAAACCCATAAGACTACCAACGCGATAGACACCAGATTGGCGGCTTTTACCAAATCGTTTATGACGTCGGCCGAAAGACTTTTCCCTCTTGTTTTGGCTAATGCCATATCTTGGACTAGCAGGACACCTACCGCTACACAGGCGGCCAATAGATGAGCATATACAATCAGTGTTTTTATCATCGTCATTCGCGCCTTTTTGTTGTCTTATAAAACGCTTTACCCGTAATCGCACCACTGAACAGGTATAGGTGTACACCTCATCCTGAACATCGGAGCGATACAAAACATCGAATAACAACTGGGTAATAGGAATGAAGGGCGGACTTGTTGCAATAGTTGCAAAAAGTAACCCTTGATCTTGCGTTCTCTTCTGCGGCACTAGTGGTTGCAGCACCTGCTATTGCATGGCGCTAACGGCAATACTTTATTATTGTAAATAATTTTCTTATATTTCAAAAATTGTATACCAAATTGAAAATATCTTTCTAGCCAAATAATAAGAAATTTTCCTGGAAGGCTAATATTTGACTCTAGTGAAGCACAGAATGAGAGAGGAACAGGACGAAGAATCAATAAATACTATCAATAGCTCACCCTCAAAATAAAAATACAATAACAGTGAGCTATCAATCGATAATAAGACGAAGTCGTTGAGCGCATGAGCCTGCACTCTTGAATGACGCGGAAATTGCGATGGAGGTTATGACTCCGGTTTGGCCAGTTTTTGTTTACGTTTTTCCTCACGGCGATAAGCAAAAAACTGGCTGAGCTGATGCTGGCACTTATCGGCCAAAGCCCCCCCGGCATACTCAATACGATGATTGAAGTGCTCGTTATCCAATAACCTTGCCTTACTCACCACAGCGCCAGCTTTGGGCTCAGTGGTACCAAACACCAGCCGCTTGATACGCGCATGAACCAACGCGCCAACACACATTGTGCAAGGCTCCAGAGTAACGTAAAGCGTAGCGCCCACTACGCGATAATTCTGGATCTTCGCCGATGCTTGGCGCAACGCAACAATTTCCGCGTGTGCGGTTGCATCGTGCAGGGAAATGGGTTGATTAAAACCTTCCCCGATGATCTGGTTATCGGCCACTATGACTGCTCCCACAGGAACCTCGCCCAATACTTCACCTTGCGCAGCCAAACCAATGGCGTAATCCATCCAGCGAATATCGTCCGCAGATAATGCATCAAGTTCCGCTGCATTATTTTCAGCTTGATGATCAGTCACAAGTTATTTCTCTACCGTTTCCGACAAGTAATTGAATTGTTCTGCCGCCGTCAATTCCCGCACAAAACGAAAGCGAGGAATGGTTTCACCCGCGAGTTCAACAGTTTCAGTGAACATCTCCAGTGGACGAACCCACCATGAGTAATCGCCATACAAACAGCGATAAAACACTAACGGCTCGCGCGTTTCACTGTGATGCGCGACCTGAAAAACAAAATAATCATTACCTTTGTAATGACGATACAATCCACTCTTTAACACATCTTGCATCAATGACATTTAAATTACACCCGCTGATTTTAATGCGTGAATTTTTTCAGACGATAAGTTCAACACCGATTGTAAAATTTCTTGCGTGTGACTGCCCACATCGCCACCCGGCCACTCAGTACGACCCGGTGTATTTTCCAACTTTGGCAAGATAGCGGGAATTTTTAACGGCTTGCCATTAATTTCCACCTGCTCAAACATTCCACGCTGATTAAAGTGTGGATCAGCAAACATATCCTTCACATTGTAGATAGGTCCCGCAGGAACACGCGCGGCTTCCAACAATTGCAAAATATCATCCGCGTCTTTACTCATACACCATGCAGCGAGTGCATTGTCAATTTCCAAATCATGTTGCACGCGACCCGCATTGTTTGCCATGCGCGGATCAGATGCCATTTCCGGATGCCCCGCCACTTCCATCAACCGCTGAAAGATTGAATCGCCGTTACCACCAATCACAACGTATTTTCCATTTTTACAACGATAGGTATTTGTAGGCACTATGCCCGTAACCGTTGTTCCCGAAGGTTCACGTATAACACCAGCGCCAGAAAATTCCGGCACCACAGCTTCCATTAAATTAAACATGGACTCATACAAGGCAACATCGACCACCTGGCCTTTACCTTCGGGGTTTCTTTCGCGCTCCAATAATGCCAATGCAATTCCCAGTGCAGCGTGAATACCGGAAATCGTATCGCCAATACTCAGATTAGGCCGCACAGGTGCCTGATCTGGAAAACCATTTACGTAACGGAATCCACTCATACCTTCGCAGACTGATGCAAACCCCGGCTTACTTGCATAAGGTCCTGTTTGCCCGTAACCGGAAATACGCGCGTAGACAATATCAGGGTTGGTTTTTTTTATTTCCTCTGGTCCGAGCCCCCATGCTTCCATTACTCCCGGACGAAAGTTTTCAATAACGACATCCGCACTATCAATTAATTGTCGTGCGATTTGTTGGGCTTCGGTTTTTTTTAAATCCAGCGTAATGCTTTTTTTATTGCGCCCGATACTGCGCCACCAATGCGATGTCCCATTTTCCAATACACGCCAACCGCGAATAGGGTCGCCTTCCAGCGGTTCGATCTTAATTACCTCTGCACCGAAATAACCCAGCATGCATCCAGCAAAAGGGCCTGCAAGCAATTGGCCAATTTCGATAACGCGAATACCGTCGAGAGGACGACGGGTTTGTGAAATATTTGTCATTTTTAATTTCCTTACGAAGCACTTAGCTCATTCAATTGAATGCACTATATAAAGACCGTATGAGGCATAAATGCCGAATCTAGCCTACAGAAACGTATTTACGGCGTGTCTTGCATAGTGAATGCAATCGAATGGGCTTTCACTGTAAATTAAGAATAATTTTCCCAATATGCAGATTCGACTCCATTCGCGCATGAGCCACTGCAACCTGCTCAAATGGAAACACCGAATCAATAATCGGTTTTATTTTTTGTGCATTCAATAATGGCCATACCTGTGCTTCCAGCTCAGCGGCAATGTTCGCTTTTGCCTGCACGGATTGCGCGCGCAGCGTTGAGCCGGTCAAGGTTAAGCGTTTTAACATTAGCGGCATAAAATCGATTGTTGCTTTACTGCCCTGCAAAAAAGCAATATTCACAATACGCCCCTCTTTCTCAGCAGCTGAAAAATTGCGTTGGATATAATCGCCACCCACCATATCCAAAATGACATTTGCGCCCTGCCCATTCGTTTGCTCTTTAACAACCGTAACAAAATCCTGTTCACGATAATGAATAGCGACTGCACCAAGCGCAGTAATCGCCGCACATTTTTCCGATGATCCTGCGGTAGCAAATACGTTCACCCCCATCGCCTTTGCGAGTTGGATTGCGCAGGTACCAATGCCGCTGGCACCACCATGAACCAACAAGGTTTCACCGGCTTGCACATGTGCACGTTGAATCAGGTTGTGCCACACCGTGAAAAAAGTTTCCGGTAAAGCAGCCGCTTGAACGTAAGAAAATTGATCAGGTATAGGTAGGCATTGCCCAACTGGGGCTGAAACGTATTCAGCATAACCACCGCCATTTACCAACGCACACACGCGGTCGCCAACCTGCCATTTTTTTACGTCAGCACCGCATGCAACCACTTCACCCGCCACTTCCAACCCCAAAATAGGCGATGCATCAGCAGGCGGAGGATACAACCCCTGACGCTGCAAAATATCCGGCCGATTGATACCTGCAGCGTATACGCGAATCAATACTTCATCTTTTTTGGGTGTTGGCATTTCGCCTTGGCTAACAAACAACTGCGAGGCGTCACCGGAATTTTTTAAGGCGATAAATTTCATCAGGGTTCCAAACGCTGGATTTTCCATGAGCCATCTGTTTGCAAACTGTATTGCATGCGGTCGTGCAAGCGCGCTGCACCGCCCTGCCAAAATTCAATCTGATGTGGTCTAACACGAAAACCACCCCAAAAATCCGGCACCGGAATTTCGCCTTTGGCAAATTTATTTTTCATCGATTCAAATTGCTGCATCAATAGCGCGCGCGATGAAATAGGACGGCTCTGTTGGGATGCCCAAGCACCTAATTGGCTATCGCGCGGGCGGGTGACAAAATATTTCAACACTTCTGTTTTGGATAATTGCTCGGCAACGCCACACACTTTCACCTGTCGCTCCAAAAAATACCAGGGAAAATGCAAACTGATTTTAGGATTTTGTTTTAAATCCTGCGCTTTACGGCTGTTTAAATTGGTGTAAAACACAAAGCCTTTTTCATCCATATGCTTGAGCAATACAATTCGCTGTGATGGCTGGCCGGTTTCATCAACTGTCGCAACCGTCATCGCATTCGGATCAGGAATTCCGGATTCAATAGTCTGCTCCATCCAGCGCTGGAATTGCTCAAAAGGACTCGCTGCAACATCGGTAATATCCAATCCGCCTTGCGTATATTCCCGGCGAAAATCCTCCAGTTTTAATTCCATAAAATATCTCCACCAGATTTATCGATCTGCGTTATATAAACGCCCACGCGCGCTCAAAAATAAAAAAGGCACTGAATGCAGTGCCTTTTTTATCAACCGCTGCAATCAGCTTATTCTAACCCACGACGATACCAATGCCGGAGCAAAACATAAGATAAACCAACGCAAACGGCGCAGCTTAGTAAGCCATGCCATAAAGCGCCGGGGTAGATGGCTGTTGTCACCCACAGCTGTTGTAAGGCAATAAGGCCGCCCATTAGCGCAAGCACTACGCCCATCTGTTGCCGACGGATCAGGATAAATGCCAACCACACAGTTGCAGCAGTAAAAAGCTGCTCGGCGAAGGTATTGATGAATGTGCGGCTCGCCATAGATGAACACAATAGCCACACCAACACCGTTGCCATCACCAGTGCCCAACGCCAGGTTTTGGTGAGATAACGCGCAAAACCAACCGCCACAATAATCAGCAATAATTTCGGGAAAACACCTTTGAACCCATTGAGTATCGCGGTGAGCCAAGGCATGACGGTCGCCCAATCCGCTGAATAAGGCGTTGGTGTCCAACTTGCGGGCACGACAAGATCGATAAGCGATTTACATCCCATCAGCCCCAAAGCCAGAAGACTGCCAAGTATAAAATCGCTGTTCAAATTTGCCCCAACCCTTGGGCGCTCGCCGTGGATAACCTGGGCAACCAAAAACACCAATACCGCAAGTACGCTGGTGGCAATACCGACCCCGAATAGCAGCATGCCCACCTGCATCCACCAACCCATGGTCGTTTGGAAGCTGGCAAACGCCGGATCGCTCCATAAAAGAGTGACGCTCATATTGGCAATGGAGACAACCAATATCCACGGTAAAGCCGCCATAAAGCTGAACTTGCTGCCCGCTGCGCGGCGGAAAAAGCAGATCAACGCCATGCCTATTAGCACTAACAACGCCACTTTGGAAACGATGTTGTAAGGCTGCTGGCGCGATGATTCTTCGCTCTCTGTGCGTTTCCATTCTTCAGGAATATCAATTGTGCGCACATAGCTGGTGACCTCATCGCCAGCCAGCTTGATGATAATGGCTGCGCGCGCACCTTCGTGATCGTAAGCGCCCTTATCGAGATAAGTGACCACCCAATCGCTGCGCGCCGGGCGCAGTGTTTCCTCGACTGATTTTTCTTCCAGCGAGGAGAGATCTCCCCAGCCCTTTTGAATAATCCATTCCATGGCTTTGCTAACCGCCTGTTCACGGCTGAGCTTCGCTCCTGCGCGCCCTTCCGGTAATTGATGTACCAATTCATGCAAGCGGCCGTCGGGATAAAGCCAGGCCTGCCACTGCTCGGAGCGCTCTTCAACCGGGCCATCAAACTTGCGCCAGGTGATAACCCAGAAGGGCGTATCCAGATATTGGCCAATCAGCCCCTGCGTTTTTTCTTTTCCGGATTCGCGCCAGACAAACTCCAGCGGCTGCGACCACCCACCATAGGTCGTTGCAGTACGATGCCATTCGCCTTCCAGTTTCACACCGCGTTCCGCCAGATACGCCTCGGCCTTTTCTTGTGCTTGTGCACGATGGATTTCATAAGCTGGCCAATCCAAGCGAGGGGTTTTGGTCAGATTTGCCGCGAACAACCCAATAGCCACTACCGCAATTAACCCAATCCACAAGGGCTTGATGACCAATGCTGAACCTGCTGCTTGTGGCTCAGGGGCAACCTCTTCCACGTTGACGGGCACCACGGCAACAGGCACACCATTACGCCATTCACTACCCAAGGCTTGCCATTGTCCGCCGCGCACTTTCGCCCAGAGTAATGCAGCAAGCGGTGCGATGCCTGCACCAATCACCAGCGCACGGTCGATCCAGAGACTGGAGTCTTCAGCGATAAAAATCGGCAGACTCATGAGCACCAGATCGTATTCAAAGTGGGTAATCATGCAGATCGCCAGACCAAAACGCAGGTACACCAAACCAAACACGATGGCGGGAATAAACAGTTCGATCAAGCGACTATAACCAGGAAGATTGGGATAGTTTGCATGGACACCGGCAAATACCAGCGCCTGCACTATCAAGGTGACGATGACCAACTTGTTGCGGATGCCGTAGTGGTTGCCAATCAGTACGGCCAGCGCCAGAGGAATCGCCCGGAATAAACACTCCTCCCAAGTTCCAGCCTGCAAGGCAGTAAAAATAGGTGCTAAAGCTGGCCGCCAACTGGCGAGGATATTGGGGTCGGAATCCATCCCTGTTGGTTGCCACCATCCCAACACTTTGGTGCTGAACCAATAAAACACCATCGCATACAACAGAAAGAACCCTGTCCATGCGAAGCCACCCAACACTCGGCCTAAAATATCGGGCGATAACGTCTCTTTGCGGAACATATCCCACAGGCGAGGGTGATCGGCAAACGCCATACGGGTCAAACCCTCGGCCACAGCATAAATGGTCGCAAAGGCCAAACTGGCGACGAATATCACCCCACCCGCCTGCGCTAGCTGTTGAAATAGAAAGGTCTGCGCCGAGCTGGTTGTTTGGTAGCCCATCCACGCCATTGGCATATTGGCCAAGGTCGCTGCTCCCAAACCGGCACCCACTACCAAGGCAGGCCAAAAGGCTTTGACCCATTGCAATTGATGGCGGCGAAACAACCAAATACCACCGCCAACCAATCCGCCCAAACCGAACAGTACCGCCATGATGTAGGCGGAAATCTGGCTGATCTGGGTGTTTAACGCACGCATCTCACCAAAGCGCTGGTCGAATGCCTGGGGGATATGCTTGAAAGTATCCACCGCAACCAGCCGATCACCCGCGACTTTTAACTCCAGCCGAAAACGCGCCTCGCCCACCATTAACGTGGAATGTTCGTAGGTGAAGCTGTAATCCACACGGCCAGATGCCTGACGTTTTTGCTTGGTTTCGAAGGTTTTATAAAGATCAAAGCGCTCGCCCATAAAGGCACGGGCCCCCTCCTCTGCCAATGCCCGTGCTGCAGTTTCATCCAAAGCTGCACCGGGTGTTTTCTCTGCAATCAAATAAGCAAACGAAATAGGCTCGCCGCGCGGGCTAAAGGCGGTAATCAGCTCCTCTTCTTGCCCCGGCGCAAAACTGCGGACCTTCCAGTAGTGCGTCACTGCATCCAATTGCGGAATAAGCTCTTGAACCTTATCGGCACCACCCGCTTCTAATTCGACATAGTTTTGCAAACCGCGATCGCTCACAAAAATGACGGCAGAACGCTCAGTTTTTAAATCGGGAAATTGGTGCTGCTGGAATTGCCTGGCTGAAGATACAGCCTGGTCACGTGAAAATTGGATATCAACACTCAGACCCGGTGCTGCGACAAACATCAATTTAATTGCAGCAATTGCTGCGATAAGTGACGCGGCTAAAAACACTGTCCAAAACAACGGAGACTGCCAGGATAGCAATCGATGGGTAGGGGAAACTTGCATCATCCATTATCCTTATTCATTTGTAATTTTTAGGTATGTTGCCGCGGTAATCCATAGTCTATCCCGCAGACAAGCACCGCGAATCCTAGCGATAAATCGCGCCAAGGGATAGGCTCTGATGAAAATCTAACCTTGTTTCACAAAGAGGTAGTGGTGATGCAACTGTCCAGCAGTTAAACTAGTCACCATGCACTTAAGATGATTAATGCGCCAAATAAGGATCAAACGGCGTATTAATCCAACCAGATCCTGACGTAGTAAACATTTATGAGTATTTCCGAATCTGTTGTCGGCGTTATTTTGGCCGGAGGATTGGCGCGCCGTATGGGGGGAGGCGACAAATGCTTGCTCCCTCTGGCAGGCAAGACATTGCTGCAAAGGACGATTGAACGCGCCCAACCCCAGGTAAGCAAACTCTTACTCAATGCCAATGGCAGCAGCTTGCGCTTTGCCCGCACCCGTTTACCGGTAATCCCCGATCTATTCCCGAATAACCTCGGGCCTTTAGCCGGTATCCACGCCGGGCTGTGCTGGATGCAAAACGATAACCCCGACGCCGAATGGCTGGTAAGTTTTGCCTCAGACACACCATTCTTTCCCACCGATCTGGTTGAGCGTTTATTTACAGCTGCGAATACCCACCATGCACAATTGGCGGTAGCGACAGCCAAAGGGCGTAGCCATCCTATTTTTGCACTCTGGCATGCTTCTTTAATCAGCAAAATTGCAGGGCAATTAGAGCAAGGGAGTATCCCTCGTCTACAGGATTGGATTGCGCAACAAAAAATGGTTGAAGTCGATTTTGAAGCAGAGGCTTACGATCCGTTTTTTAATATCAACACACCGCAGGATTTATACGCAGCGGAACCTTTGGCAGCACAAATCAAATAACCTGCAGCGCGACACATCGCCCATTTAACATCAAGCTGTTATGCTCCCATCCAATATTTAAGGAGCCCACTATGTTTTGGCGATTGTTGTGTGTTGCGCAGTTTTATTGTTTGCTTGCCATATATACCTACCTTGGTTTAACCCCTCACCCTGAAAACTCAGTACCTGTCTTCAATGATTTACTCATGCATTTTGCAGGTTATGTTATTGCAGGCATTTCAATTAGCTTTGCTCGTCCACTATGGCCAATCTGGCAACGCGCTGTACTGCTGATTGCCTACTCTTTTGCTATTGAAATCGGCCAATATTTTAATCCACCACGCACTTTCAGCCTGAGCGACATGCTAGCCAACAGTGGCGGTGTACTTGTAGGCTTGGTAATTGTTTTGGTGTTGCAAAAATATGTACCCGTTTTTTCCAAACTTCTTTATTGGAATACACCCTTAGTGAAAAATTAATGCAATCAAAAAGGACTATTGGTGATGAGGAGAATTATTTTTTTACGGCCAACATTGTTATTCGCTTTTGCAATCAACTTTGCACACGCAGATGATATTACCCAGCAAAAACAGCAGGCATTCATTGATGCCGCTTTAGCGCAGACCAAAACAGCAGTTACCTATAACGGGGCTTACTTTAAAATTGCCTACCCAATGGGTGACATACCCGCTGAATATGGCGTTTGTACTGATGTGATCATACGAGCTTATCGTCAAATAGGCATCGATTTGCAGCAGCGGGTACATGAAGACATGCGCGATTATTTTTCAGCATACCCCGCTAAACGCAATTGGGGCCAAACCAAAACAGACAGGAATATTGATCACCGCCGCGTACCTAACTTACAAACATTTTTTACCCGTCACGGCAAAAAACTCACTACATCCAACAATCCTATTGATTATCACCCCGGAGATCTTGTTACCTGGATGCTCCCTGGCAACCTGCCGCACATAGGCATAGTGAGCAATCAATTATCCGCCGAGGGCCGTAGATTAATTATTCATAACATTGGTGCCGGCCCACAACTTGAAGACATGTTATTTAGCTATCCAATTACCGGTCACTATCGCTACGCACCACCTTGAATTGTTCATCCAAAAAATGAACAACCGCATCAACTGATGGTTGCAACCAAGGATCGAATAACCAGAAAGAATGCGGCGTGTCAGGAATTTGTACAATCTGATAAGGAATCCCTAGTGGTTTCATTTTTGCAGTCTTTTCTTTATGCCCAACACTAAAACGCGCTTGGGCACTGATCAAAAATAAAATGGGGGGCGTATTTTTATTCACGTAAAAAATTGGCGATGCCTCATGCCACAACTCCATTTTTTCTGCATATCGTCCACCAAACCATGCTCCGGCGGCGGAAGGATTTTTGCGTGGATCATCTTCATAGAAACGCGCCGTTTCTGAAGTGAAATCGGATAGCCCATCAATATTAATAATGGCTTGTACAGAACTGGAAATACGCGACGACTTCGCTTGTGGGTCAAATGTGACAAGATCACCTGTAACCCCTGTCAGACTGGCAATTTGGCCTCCAGCAGACCCACCTGCGATTGCAATTTGCTCTGGATGCACACCATATTTTTTAGCATAGGTTCGCAGCCAGCGAATTGCCGCTTTTGTATCGTGAATAGCCGCAGGATATTTCGCCTCTGGCGACAAGCGATAACTCATCGTTGCAGCCACATATCCCCGATCAGCCATCGCAATAGCGAATGCTGTGAAATTTGTTCGATATCCCGCGCGCCACCCTCCGCCATGAACAAATAATACAGCGGGAAGATTTTGTTGCTGTATGCGTTTGGGCAAATACATATCCAGTTGCAACGCGCGCTGTCCATATCGCACATAGGTAATGTTTTTTATCTCACGCACTGATGCAGGAACATTACGATTAGCGATACTAATAAACGGATACTGACCAATCAGCTTTTGATAAGTAGCTTCAGGTGTGTAGGTGTTGGAAGGATCATCAAACGTGGTAACTGATTGGCACCCGGCAACAGTGAGGGCCAATAAAAGACAACAAGCCACACGCAAAAAATAACTAATAATACGCATAGATAACCACTCAGCGGTAAATTGAGGTTACCGAAATTTGTGCCGCTTTGAAAAATCACTTTTATTAGTTTTATTAGTGGTAAGCGAAAAAATAATCAAAACAAAAAGGCCAGCAATTGCTGGCCTTTTTGATTAACACACCACAAACATTACAACAATAAACGGCGTAAATCGCCAATCACAGAAACCAAATATGTCATAAAGCGACCAGCATCCGCGCCATTTACAGCACGGTGATCGTATGACAGTGACAAGGGCAACATGTTACGCGGAATAAATTCCTTACCATTCCATACCGGTTTCATTTGCGCGCGTGATACACCCAAAATACCCACTTCAGTTGGTGCAGATACCATTGGTGTAAAGCCGTTACCACCCATAGCGCCCAAACTGGAAATCGTGAAGCAACCGCCCTGCATTTCTGCTGGTGTTAATTTGCCATCACGCGCTTTTTTAGCGAGCACATTAATTTCATCGGCTAGCTCGAATAAACCTTTCTTATCGGCATTACGCACAACAGGAACCAACAGACCATTTGGTGTATCTACCGCTATACCAATGTGTACAAATTTCTTGTGCACAATGCTTTCGCCATCTTGATGCATAGATACATTAAACGAAGGTTCAGCAACCAAAGCTGCAGCAACTGCTTTTACGATAAAAGGCAATGGAGTCAATTTGCTGCCACGCTTTTCCGCTTCTGCTTTCATGCTGTTACGGAAAGCTTCAAGATCAGTGATATCGGCATCATCAAATTGGGTAATACGAGGAACATTCAACCAGCTGCGCGTCATTGCTTCGGCAGTCAGCTTCTTGATTTTGCTCATCTTAACTATTTCGATTTCACCAAACTTGGAGTAATCGATCACTGGCAGAGCTGGAATACCAGAACCACCAACAGAAGCACCAGATTGTGCAGCTTGTACGATAGGTTTCACATAAGAGCGGATGTCATCTTTTTGCAGACGACCACGCGGGCCAGTGCCAGACACTTTGCCCATATCAACACCGAGTTGACGAGCAAGTTTACGCACTGCGGGGCCAGCGTACACATCACCAGTTTGTTCGACTTCTGCAGCAGGTGCAGGAGCAGCTTTCGGAGCTTCTGCTTTGGGTGCGGGTGCTGCTTCAACTTTTTGCGCTGAGGCTGCTTCAGTTTTTGCAGGTACGGCGGCTGGTGCGGCACCACCAGCGGTAGCCAATACACCGATGACAGAACCTTGGGATAACTTGTCACCTACTTTTACTGCCAAGCTAATAATTTTACCGGCCGCTTCCGCGGGGATTTCCATCGAAGCTTTATCAGTTTCCAGTACAATTAACGAATCACCAGCGGCAATTTCATCGCCAACTTTCACGGAAATCTCGATGACTTCAACGCCTTCTGCACCACCGATATCAGGAACTACCATATTGATTTCAGTACTGGCCGCAGGAGCCGCAGCAACAGGCGCTGAAGCTGCCGGAGCTGCAACTTGAGGTGCAGCCACTGGCTCTGGCGCAGCTGCACCTTCCGCCTCTACCTCCAACAACAAAGCATCCTGAGAGACTTTGTCACCTACATTCACTTTAATAGCGACAACTTTACCTGCTTTATCGGCGGGGATTTCCATTGAAGCCTTGTCAGTTTCAAGTACGACAATTGAATCGCCTTCGGCAATGACATCGCCCACTTTTACGGAGATTTCAATTACTTCAACGCCTTCTGCGCCGCCAATATCAGGCACTTTAATAGTTTGAATTGCCACTGTAGTTCCTCGCTAATCGGTTATTTCTACATTTGATAAATGTTTTGAAGAGTACAAACAACATCGCCCTCTTTGTGAGAGGGCGATGGTTTTATACGCTCATTGGATCCGCTTTTTCCGGATCAATACCAAACTTCTTGATGGCTTTGGCAACCACATCGGCTTTGATTTTGCCTTGGTCTGCCAAAGATTTGAGTGCTGCAATTACCACGAAGTAACGGTTTACTTCGAAGAAATGACGCAACTGGGTACGGGTATCACTGCGACCGAAACCTTCTGTTCCCAATACAGTGTAATCGCCGGGAATATAAGCGCGCAGCTGTTCTGAGTATGTTTTGAGGTTGTCAGTAGAGATGATGAACGGACCTTCTGCTGCTTCCAGCACTTGAGTAATGTAAGGCTTACGCGGAGCTGCTGTTGGGTTCAGCATATTCCAGCGAGTAGCGCGCTGACCATCGCGGGTCAGTTCATTCACACTGGTTACGCTCCATACATCCGCTTCAACATCAAATTCGCTGCGCAGAATTTCTGCAGCAAAACGCACTTCGCGCAGAATAGTACCAGCCCCCATCAACTGAACACGGTTTTTGGCTTTGCCAGTACCTTTCTCCAATTGGTAGATGCCCTTGATGATGCCTTCCTCGGCACCTTCAGGCATGTCTGGATGCTGATAGTTTTCGTTCATCAATGAAACGTAATAGAACACGTTTTCATTGTCGTGATACATGCGTTTAATACCGTCTTGAATGATTACAGCCAACTCGTAAGCATAAGTTGGATCATAAGAGCGACAGTTCGGAATGGTATTGGCAAATACATGGCTGTGACCATCCTGATGCTGCAAACCTTCCCCATTTAATGTGGTACGTCCAGCCGTAGCGCCCATCAGGAAACCACGTGCTTGCGAATCGCCTGCAGCCCATGCCAAGTCACCAATACGCTGGAACCCGAACATGGAGTAGTAGATGTAGAAAGGAATCATCGGTTTTCTGTAATTGCTGTAAGCCGTAGCCGCTGCAATCCAGGAAGCCATGGAGCCCGCTTCATTAATGCCCTCCTCAAGGATCTGGCCAGTGGCAGATTCATGATAGGACATCATCTGGCCGGCATCGTGAGGCACATATTTCTGGCCTTCGGAAGAATAGATGCCTACAGTTTTAAACATCCCTTCCATACCGAAGGTACGAGCTTCGTCGGGAACAATCGGTACAATTTGCTTGCCGATGTTTTTATCTTTTACCAAGGAAGACAGGATACGTACGAAACTCATGGTAGTAGAGATTTCACGCTCACCTGTGCTCTTCAATTGGGCTGCAAAGGCATCCAGAGCAGGTACCAACAAAGGATCAAAACTCGCATTACGCGAAGGTAGGTACCCTTTCAATACCTGGCGGCGCGCCCTCATATATTGCATTTCCGGACTATCTTCTGCCGGACGGTAATAGGGCAAATTGGGCAGGTCTTCATCACTTATCGGCAACTCGAAACGGTCGCGGAACTTTTTAAGATCTTCAATTACCAGACTTTTAACCGAGTGAGTCTTATTGATTGCCTCACCTGATGATCCCATACCATAACCTTTGACGGTCTGGGCAAGAATAACCGTTGGTTTGCCCTTGGTATTAGTGGCTTGGTAATAGGCGTTGTACACTTTATGTGAATCGTGACCACCACGCGCCAGCGCCATGATATCGTCATCACTCATGTCACTCACTAACTCAAGCAACTCAGGATATTTACCAAAGAAGTGTTCTCGGGTGTAGGCACCACCGTTGGCTTTATAATTTTGCATTTCGCCATCAACTACTTCATCCATCCGCTTTTGCAGAAGGCCAGTTTTGTCTTTGGCAAGTAACTTGTCCCAGCCACGGCCCCACAGAACTTTGATCACGTTCCAGCCTGCGCCACGGAAAACACCTTCCAGTTCCTGGACAATTTTGCCATTACCACGCACCGGACCATCCAAGCGCTGCAAGTTACAGTTGATCACAAAAATCAGATTGTCCAGCTTTTCGCGAGCAGCCAAGGAAATAGCACCCAAGCTTTCTGGTTCGTCACATTCACCATCACCCAGGAACGCCCATACTTTCCGATCAGTTACGGGAATCAAACCACGCGCTTCCATATAACGGTTGAAACGCGCTTGATAGATGGATTTGATTGGCCCCAAGCCCATAGATACAGTCGGGAATTGCCAGTAATCAGGCATTAACCAAGGATGCGGATAAGAAGACAAGCCACCGCCATTCACTTCGCGACGGAAGTTGTCGAGGTGTGACTCATTTAAACGCCCCTCTACATAAGAGCGAGCATACATACCTGGAGAGACATGCCCCTGAAAGTAAATCAGGTCACCAGGAGTGTCGCCATCATTACCGCGGAAAAAGTGGTTAAAACCCACATCATACAAGGTGGCAGAAGATGCAAACGACGCGATATGACCACCGAGACCTTCGTCGTTGTCATTAGCTTTCATCACCATTGCCATAGCATTCCAACGGATGATTGAGCGGATTTTGCGCTCAAGCGCCACATCACCAGGAGAGGTGATTTCTTTATCGGTAGGGATAGAATTTCGATAGGGGGTCTGGATAGATGAAGGCTGTTCAATGCCATGGTTAACGGCAGACTCGGACAGGGCTTTTAGCAGCTCGGCTGCGCGGTCTTTGCCAGCGTGGCGAACGACGGACTTAAGGGCGTCCAGCCACTCTTTGGTTTCAATGGCATCGATATCTTGTAGCATTCAAATCTCCTCAGCTATGCGCAAGGCGCACATCACGTAGCAGTAGTCTCTAAATACAGGAATTTGGATCTGGCTTCGCACAAAATTTGCGCACACCGGGTAAATGTGCAGAATTTTCATGGAGTTACAGGAGGAATATTCCTTTTACTTGTGTAAAAAATCCCCGAATTCTTGCATAAATGGGAATTTTTTACCAGCCCTAGCCAATACGGTAACACTCTGGAGGGGCACAGTTTTAGTGCGAAAATTGTCGGACAAAGCGCCTTAATTGCATGCGTGCTTATCAAAGAGGTCTGGTCGCAACAGGGTTGGCATTATTACCCAAACTTTTACTATTCACCAAGCAAATATCAGTAAAAAAACTGATAATTTTCTTTTTCTTTGCACCAAAAAATAGCAGAAATTTACTTACTGAAGTACACGCGATTCATTTAACTAAAAAGAAGTTAACTCAAGGCGATATTACGACCTGCATTTGCTGTTTATGAACCAACAAATCATCAACATGAAAAAAATTTTCACTTTTTTCATAAGTGTCAGATGTCAACCATAAGCGGCGATTTTTATTCATGAAGACTTCGCGAAAATAATCATGGAGAGACTCAGGTGTAATGCGCGCAACCGCCTCCGCCAAATCCAACCGGCGGGAAAAATGTTCATTATAATCCACAATCGAGCTCCAATAACGTTCACCTTGTTCTTTTAAGGAACGTGCAGGTTCGCGTAATTTTTTAATTAATGACTGTTGATTATTTACGAAATTTTCATTTAACGCTGGCAACGCTTCATCTAAAAATAAGTCGATTTCATGAATGAGAGCACCTTCATTTGCGGTTGGTGACTGCACCACAAACAATGTACCCTCAAGTTGTGCGATAGGCGATGCGATTACCGCCGTTACATACCCCAACTGTTTTTCTGTGCGCAACTGATGATAAAACGCTGGCTGTAACAACTGCCGCGCCAACATCATATGAGCGGCAGCATCAATCGAAACAGATGGATTCATAATTAATAATTCCACCGCACTATCATCATGCATTAAAGAATGCCTATAAAGCCAAGGTTTTTCAGACCCTTGAGGCAACAATAACACTTTTGAGGCCGGGAGATTACGCCCAGTCTGACGATTTAATAATTCGTGTTCGACCAGCACTGCAAGCTTTAAAGCTTCTGCACGAAAATAATTACCATAAAATAGCGCATCTATTTTTGCATCAATTAATTGTCGTACAACAAATTGATGGAATTGATCGAAGGTTTTATTCTTTAATGCATCAATTAACTGCGCATTGCTCCATGCAGGATCAGATTGCAGCACAGCAACCTGGCTCGCGAGCACTTGATAGGGCAGGTTTTTATTTTGGTTGCGCCAACCACGCAATAGATTTTCCTTGAGCAGATTAAATCGCTCTTCTTTAAAACGGCTAACGCGCATACCCTCCATCAACTTGTTTAACAACAATCCTTGCCTACTGGAATAACCGAAGACACTGATTTCGTAACCACGCGCATTGGCAACAATAGAATGATCAATTCCAGCCAAGCGAGCAGAATACGAAAACTCATTCATTTGATCACCAAGTAAAGCAGCAAACAATTGTGCCTGTGCAGCCCCCTCTGCACTGGCGGCAATTAAAGGAGATTGAATGCGAAAATTCACAAGTGCACGAGGCTGCGCAAACTGTTGATCTTGTGCAAACCAGGCACGCATATTTTTATTGGCAAGAATGAGTTGAGGCTTGGAACCAAGCGTGATTTCTTCATCTAACAACGATCCCGATTTAACTATTAATCGCTTTGGAATAAATACATTTTTTCCAGGCAGAAAGAGTTCTTTTCTTACCGCAGGCTTCAAATCCAGCAATTCAGGGATGCTTGCTCTGACACTAAATGGAACAGAGTAAAGTGTGCTTATTCGATACGGCTCAGCTTCTGGCGCCGTAAGTACTAACAACATATTTTCACTGTTCAAATGAGATAACGCTTTTTTTATCAAGCGCTCATCGTAAGCGCTATACAAATAGGGACCGCGCAAAATATCTTTTGGTGCATAAAATTTCATTGACTGCGCCAGCATACTGACAGTTTGCATAGGTGCATTTTTTTCGAGAAACCGAAACCCCAAATCACCGAGTTGTTGCAGCTCTGTGTAACGCCACACATTTAAGCCACGGCTTTCAATCTGTCCCAGACAATAAAACACCAATGACACAATTTGGTTGCGTGCACGCACACCTTGTGGAGTCAATTGGATCGACAGCTGAAAAAGAGCATCGTTACGACTTTGAAAACCAGTACCCGCATAAATATTCTCCGCCCACCCCAGCCGCTTTAACAAGGACAGCAAACTGCCCTCACCTTCATGCCCAAGCATATGAGCAATAAAGGCATAGGGTTTTTTCTGATAAAACTGCTCAGGGTTTGGAATAGGAAAATTAAAAGTCAGCTTGCGAAGCTCTTTTTCTGGTTTGATTTCTACACTAACGGGCAAGCTTTTCCCTGCGAATAAAGAAGGGTAACTTGATGGAATATTAATATCACGCCGGGGAATAGCTGAAAAATGTTTACGTGCACTGGCTTCAAGACTATCTAAACTATCACGCCCCATTATCACCACGTTCATCAAATGCGATGAGTAGTATTGCTGATAAAAAGCAACCATATCCTCGCGAACTGGACGCCCTTCTCGATCAGCCAATGTCATTAAATTACCAACCGAAAATTTAGCGCTTGGATGATCAGGATTAAACAATTCGCGATAGACGTCTTTCTCTCTCCGACCATCATCTTTCAATTTGGCCAGATATTCTGAATGCACCGCATTACGTTCGCGTTCAACATATTCCGGATTAAATAAAGGTGAAATGAAAAATTGAGCAAAACGATCCAGTGCAACATCAAGTTGATCATTGTCAATTTCAAAAAAATAATTGGTATTTTCGGCAGCGGTATAAGCATTAAATTTACCCCCGTGCTGGGAAATAAACTTTTGATACTCACCTGCTTGTGGATATTTTTCTGTACCTAAAAACAACATATGCTCAAGAAAATGAGCGAGACCGGCGCGATCTACCGGATTTTGGTTAGCGCCAACATTAACATCTAATGCAGCAGCCGATTTTTCAGTAGACGGATCAGAAATAAGCAGCACTCCAAGCTGATTTTCTAATGTTAAATAACGATAATTTCGCTTGTCATTTTCACTTTTGATCACACCATTATTGGTATGCAGGTCAATTGTTGCGTTGAAGATAGAATTCGTGTCGATAGTTGAAGGATTATCCTGGGCGGACAATAAGGGACTTGCGAATAGCAAAAAGACTGCGGCCAGCCAGCACACATGTAAATCCAGATGTAATCTGCAACCCAATTTCACCATAACACACTCACTTAGCTATCAGCGTCCTGTAAAAAACGCAGATTGCAAAAAACGCAAATTGATTAAACGTTACGCCGGGTTTGCCGCCGGTTTTTTGAGCAAATAACAGTAAGTGCCGCCCTTCTCGGCGAAGGCCAACAATGAATGTCCGCTCAATTGGGCATAGGCCTGAAAATCACGCACCGAACCCGCATCCGTCGTCAATACACGCAACACTTCCTCGGGGTTCATATCGCGCAATACCAGCTTTGCTTTTAATAAGGGTAACGGGCAGCGTAAGCCACAAGCATCCAGCTCGCGTGCGGCGACGTAGGTGAAGCAATCGATTATTTCACTCAAAGTTTTTCCTGGCACTCAACAATGGATTTCACTCAAAAATCCGATAGGTTGACCTTTCAGCACAGAGTTTATTCGTACGGAGACAGAACTGAGACCAGTGCTTGTGGTCATAAAAAGTTGCTAACCTAGTCTTTAAGCGTCAAAAAGGCTAGAGTGATGCCCTATTTTTTTGCCGCCTACCACTTAATACGCAGGTCATATGCGGGTTCCAGCAGGAGTCATTGAGTACCGTGCCCAAGCTTTTTTACCGTCGATTCTTCCTCTTTAATCTCCAGTTTCTAGCAGCTGCTGGCTTTACCCTATTACTGATTGCCCTGTTGGCTACCAATCCATACAAGAGTCAGGCTGAAATAGAGCTGCCCAATTTGGGCGATACAAGTTCGGTGATGATTTCACCCGTGCAGGAGAAAATCCTGGGGCAGCGCTGGCTCAGAGCCTACCGGAGCCAAGTCCCGACATCATCAGATCCGCTGATCATCGACTATCTGGAGCAACTATTCGGGCGCTTGTTACCGTATAGCCAGCTTGACGATAAACGGATAGATCTGGTTGTCGTCGAAAATAACACGCTTAACGCTTTTGCGGTACCCGGCAACGTGATTGGTGTACATACAGGCCTGTTGATGTACGCAAAGACCGAAAACCAGCTTGCAGCCGTGCTAAGCCATGAAATGGGGCACTTGAGCCAACGCCACTATGCACGCCGACTTGAGCAACAAAAGAAAATGATGATGCCGATGCTCGCTGGCATGCTGGCCGGACTGGTTCTGGCAGCTAACAGCGATAGTGATGCGGGCATGGCAGCAATCATGGGAACCCAGGCTGCAGCTCAGCAAGCGTCTCTGGCATTTAGCCGTCAAAATGAGCAAGAAGCGGATCGTATTGGTATGCAAACCATGGTGCAGGCTGGACTTGACCCTCATGCTGCAGCAGATATGTTTGAAGAAATGGTACGCGCCAATAGGCTTAATCGCAGACCACCCGAATACTTACTAACCCACCCGGTGAGTGAAACCCGCGTGGCTGATGCCCGCAACCGCGCCATGCAATATGAGCGCAAACCAGTGGAAGACAACCTTGAGTTTCAATTGATGCGAAGCCGCGTCCGGGTGGATGCAGAAGAAACCCCCCAAATTGCTGCGCGCATGTTTAAAAGTGAGCTGGATAAAGAGAGCGCATATCCTGATGCGAGTCGGTACGGCTGGGCATTGGCATTGATGGAGTCCAGCCAATTTGATGCTGCACGCGATGCTCTTGCGCCGCTATTGGAAAAAGACCCAACTCGCATTACCTATCAAATCATGCGTGCCGACATCGAAATTGCCGCCGAGCGTTACAAAGCTGGCCTGGATATTATTGAAGCGCAATTGAAACAACATCCCGATAGTTATCCACTGATCATTCGCCACGCTGAAGCGCTGATGAAAGCAGGTATTTACCAACAATGCGCTGACATTCTGGATCGCTATTCGCGCAAGCGCAGCAACGATGATTACGTGTGGTATTTACTGGCAGAGGTAAACGGTTTGGCCGGAAATATCCTGGGAGTGCACGAAGCACGTGCCGAATACTTTATTTTGAATGGTGTTTATGACCGTGCCCAAATCCAATTGCGCAATGCATTGAAATTAACCCAGGGGAATCAGTACCGCACAGCGTTATTGGAAGAGCGTTTGAAGTATGTAGAAGAACACATGCGCAACGGCGGTTTTTAATTTATCAAGACGGCTGCTTGATCCAACCCGATTCAACAATCCATTCATCGGCATTTAACGCAGCCATAGGGCGGCCGATGAAATATCCCTGCGCCTCATCGCACCCCATTTCACTCAAGCGAGTTAATAACGCTTCGTTTTCCACACCTTCAGCCACAACGGTTAACCCAAGGTTGTGCGCGAGATTGATCGTGGAATTGACGATAACCTCATCTTGCAAATCTTCCAGCATATTACGCACGAATGAGTTATCGATCTTTAACGTTTGTACTGGTAAACGCTTGAGATAAGCCAGCGATGAATACCCGGTACCAAAATCGTCAATCGATAGATGCACGCCCAATTCATGCAACGCATCCAGATTTCGTAGTGCGCGTGTAGGATCAGTCATGATAGAGCTTTCGGTAATTTCCAACTCCAAACGCGCAGCGGGTAACTGATATTTTATTAACAAGCGCTCAACCAATTTGGGAATGTTGTCATCCATTAAATTACGCGCCGATAAATTCACTGCCACACTCAGTGTCATTCCCTGATCTTGCCAACGTCGGCATTGCTCTATGGCTTTTTCCAATACCCAGGCAGTGAGTTGATGGATCAGGCTGGTTAATTCTGCAATTGGAATAAAATCCCCGGGAGGCACAAAGCCCAACTCCGGATGTATCCAGCGAATTAATGCTTCAAACCCATAGCAACGTTTTTCATCCAAACAAACTTTTGGCTGGTAATACAAACACAATTGATTCTCGCGGATCGCGCGCCCTAATTCGCTCACAATAGCAAGGCGTTTGGCGGAGTGAGGATCATATTCCGGGCTATAAATTGACAAGCCAAGCATCTGGCTTTTGGCGTAATACATGGCGATATCCGCATAGCGCATAAGGCCATGATGATCCTGTGCTTGCTGGGGCGATATTGCAATACCGATACTTGCAGAAATTTGTGTGGTGAATCCATCAAGATCGAATTCCTGCGCAAGTGCATCAAGCAAACGATGGCCAAATACAACGGCTTGATGCGTACTGCGGATACGCGGCAAAAACACCGCAAATTCATCGCCCCCCAAACGCGCCACAGTACCTGGAACCTCTGCCATCTCATGTGCTAACCGCGGGCCAATCAAACGTAACAATTGATCACCCACATTGTGCCCTAGGGTGTCGTTGATTTCTTTGAAACGATCAAGATCAATCAATAACAGCGCACTGATTTGATCACTGCTGCGCTGCTCAAAGCAGGTTTCCATGTCGAAATATAATTTTTCACGATTAGGCAGCGACGTGAGCGAGTCATGGAAGGATTGATAGCGTAATTTTTCTTCGTAACGTCGGCGTGCGGTAATATCTTTTGTGGTTCCCCACACACGCTTGAGCAAGCCCTCTTCTACAATACCCGTACAGCAAATTTGAAAATAAAAATTTTTCCCGCGTGGATCTTGGCGCACTATATCGTGATCAATCATTTCATATTGATTATTCACAAAATAATCAATATCGAACACATAATTGGTTGAGCCGCTTTCAACCAACCCCATACCCAAAATATCGTCCAATGATTGGGCACCCAGCATACTCAACAGAACTTTGTTCGCTTCTACCAAACGCGCACTGCGGGCAATCCGCTTGACTTGTTCTTCCAATTCCAACGTAACTGGCACTGGCGGCTGCATGTCGTAACACCATATAGCTTCGGAGCTGTTGGTGATAAATGCCTTGTAGCTCGCCTCACTTTCTTGCAACGCATCACGCGCGCTTTTTTCGCGTGATAAATCTTGAAGCTGCACCAGTACGCGCTCGGTATTTCCTTGAGCGTCACGGATGGGTAAAAAATTTGCGCGGAAGTATAAATTTTTATCGCAAATAAACCGGCTGCGATGGATGTTCCCCAGCGAATAATTCATTTCAATGGTTTGGATTTTGCCTGAGTCATAAACTGCTCGAATCGCCTCGCTCAGTTCGGTGTCGGCACAGACGCGTTTATCACGCAAAATAGAATAAAAGCCAGCTGCACTCTCAGCTTGCCTATGGGACAGATGAAACAGGCGCTCCATAGACTGGTTCATATGCAGAAGAATACCGTGCTTGTCGGTAATCAAACTGGGGATAGGACTTTCTGCAAACAATCCGGATAATAACTGCAATGCATATTCATCACCCGGACTTGCCAGCCAATGACGAGCGCTGACGACCAATCCTGAAAAACGGCGGCCGGAGATATCTGCTCCCGTTTGCAAACGCCCAATAAAGCGTACACGCGGCTCGCCTTCGATACCCGCCAATCTGACATCACAGGAACGCAAACGCTCAGTATCCTGATCCTGAGGATCGAGATTAAACGCTTGAAAAAATAGATATTTATCTGTTTTGGACAGCAGCGCTAAAAAATCAGGAAGCCGCTCAATCCCAGCCAGGGTTACAGAAAGAGACTCTGCGAATTCAGGGCAGAGACATAACTCACCACTGATGACATCCATGTTCCAGGAAGCAATGCCCGATGCATCCAGCGCCTTGTCAATAGCCAAGTCGCCGGGCGAATATCCCATTGAATTTCCCGCAAAACTGGAATCTTGCATAGTGAATAAAACTGCCCTGCACCCAAAAAAGACTTATCAAGCTCACAGTGTAGCCAAGAATTTTCCTGATGCGCGCCCCGTGGGTAATAGGTCACACCAATTGTGACAAATGTGAAACTGTGCGCCATTTGCCAACGCAAATTGCGCCGGATAAATGGCTTTTGAAGGGCGAGTAATGACAGCTTAAAAAAAGGGTCAATAATGCGGCGGTCGCTCGTTACTGATATCGTCTCCTGCCGATGCAGGATTACGTTGGATCTCATCAATACGCAGAGCAAGCAAACGCAATTGCTGCTTCAGCTGAATAATTTCTGCGTCCTGCCGGGTGATCACTTCATTTAATTGCGCCAGCGTATCTTCCTGATAGGCAACACGGGTTTGAACATCAATCAATTGCTCTTCAAGGTCTGACATTATTTACTCCAGAATACGGTAAGCCGCATCAATCAAATGCACGGCACGCTCGTCAATTAAAAGCCCCTGCCCCATGCGATGGGTCACATAACCAAATCCCAATTCAAAATCAGGATCGGCAAATCCGATACAGCCGCCAGCGCCCGGATGACCAAAAGCGCGCTGACCACGGCCATAACGACAATCCGCACGATCATGCTGTGACAACATAAATCCATGGCTAAAGCGCAACGGTAAACCCAGAGTGCGGTCATCACTGAAGGTTTGTTCAGCCCAACACAGCGGCAAAAATGATTCATTCAGTAAGTGTTGTTTTGCCTTGGCCAATTCCCCATAAATTGTCGCCAACGCACGGGCATCTGCATGGGCACCGGCTGCGGGAATTTGCGCCTGTCGCCATTCGCGGGAATTAGTCGCGGTCATCAAGCTGATAGGGTTGGAGAACGCGCGATTGGTTACTCCGCGCGGGTCAGCTTTCATCAGTTTGCCCAGAGCAATGCTATCAGCCCCCGTGGAGCTGGCTGTCGCTCCCAATGGGCGCTTGAGTGGCCCCGTATCGGCAATGCTATCCAGGAGATGCTCGGGCACACCAAAATAGCAATTCACACCTAAAGGCTGGGCAATGCAAGCCTGGAAATAATCATTGAAACTCGCGTATCCACTTGCGCGCTTAACCAGCTCTCCAAGAATCCAGCCAAACATAAATGGCGAATAGCCTTGCGCGGTGCCCGGCTCCCACCAAGGCGATTCTGCGGCAGCAAATTGTGTAATCACACCCCAATCAAAAATCTGGTCATTGGCGATATGCTGATGAAAGGCCGACAGCCCGGCGCGATGACACAGAAGTTGGCGCACAGTAACGGCGTGTTTATCAGCTTGGGCAAACTCAGGCCACAGAATTGCAACAGGCTCATCCAACTGTAGCTTGCCGTCGGCAACCAACTGCAAAACACAGAGTGCAACCAAGCCCTTACCTGCAGAGAAAATATTGACGAGCGTGTCCTCGCTCCAATCCGCTCTCTCTACACCCGCCAGCTTATTACTGCGTTGGCCAGACCAGATATTCACGGCCAACTCACCGCGATGCACCAGTGCTATGCCTGCGCCTTCTTCGCCACGATCGAAGTTTGCGATAAACGCATCCACCACCGGTTGCCACATGGGTAACCAATGGCCTTTGATTTCAATTGTCATAAGTTGACCTCGCCAAAATATGTCGCGCATTCTAACAGCCCCAGCAGTTAGAATTGGCGGCAAGTAGAGAGAGGATTTAGCGATGAGCAATAACAAAAATTCCCGTTTGGTTTACTCCACCGATACCGGTCGCATCAAAGAAGAAAAGCCTGCGGCCAGCATTCCGCAGGGCGACGGCATAGTCCGCATCCGTCGCGAGACGGCTGGCCGAAACGGTAAAGGCGTAACCACCGTCACTGGTGTACCGCTCGACGAAGCCAAACTCAAAGACCTTGCCAAAGCACTGAAAGTCTCTTGTGGCGTAGGCGGCTCAGTGAAAGATGGGGTCATTGAAATTCAGGGCGATCAGCGCGACAAGATTAAAGCTGAACTGGAAAAACGTGGCTTCACAGTGAAGTTAGCAGGAGGTTGAACGTGGACGAGTTTCCTTTTGACCCCCAACTGCTCAAAGAATTGGTTACAACACCCATGCCTTATGGCAAATATGCCGGCCATGTGATCGCCGATATTCCCGAACACTACTTAATGTGGATGGGACGAGAGGGGTTCCCCAAAGGCAAACTCGGCCAATTATTAGGACTGATGTATGAAATCCGCTTGAATGGTTTGGAGCCGTTACTCAAGCCTCTGCGTTAATTCCGCATCGTCACTCCCGCTCGCGGGAGTCCAGCTGCTAGTCTTAAAACCTATGGATCCCCGCTACGCGAGGATGACGACATCCCTGAAAACCGACGCAAGTCAGAATCAACCGCGCTGGCCTATTTTTTGCAAAAACCCTGTCATCGAACTAAAACCGCCGTTTTTCTGACAGAGGGGCAAACCAAATGGATAGCGAGCTTTTTCTACAAATTACTGACACCTCCTTAAAAATTGGTTTGGGCGCACTGATTGCCGCCGTTACCGCTTGGGTAGTGCTGCGCCGCAGCGCACCGCAGCAATCGAACAGCCTGCGCGATAATCGTCGTTTGCAGATATTGGAAGAAGTCTCAACGCAGGTGGGTACGGTTACCCATATTTTCGCCAAATATTCGTCACTGGTCGTAGAGTCCATCCAGTTCGGTGAACGCTGGCCACAGGCTCGCCGCATCGAGCTGGAAAGCGTCAATACAGAATTGGTCGCTGAGTTCAAAAAATTGGCGGAAGCCGAAGCCAGACTATTGATGCTGGGCGAAAAGAATCTGGAACGCAGCTTGCGGTTATATGGGGCTAAAATCGCTGTATACCGCAAGCAAGTGTATGTTGGCCGCAAAGACATCTCTCTGGAGCAGATCACTGCGCTGAAGAATGCTATAACCCAAGTGCGCGAGCAGTTTTACGATATGCTAAGCCGCAAGTACGACCGCCTGCTCGCCAGCGCATAAATCGACTAGACAACTCACCTTACAACGCCCGCTTTTGCGGGCGTTGTTGTTTACGAATGTCAAACGCGCTATAAAAAGTGGAACACCGCCAGAGGAGATTGTTATGCTGCGCCGCTTTCCTTACCTCATCATCACAGGTTTACTATTCATTATGTCCAACCTCACCTTTGCCAATGATATTTGGATCGATGTCCGCACTATCGATGAATTTAATGCCGGTCACATTGAAGGGGCGAAACACATCCCTTATGAGGAAATTGCTGCGCGAATCAACGAAGTCACATCAGACAAAGATGCAACCATCCGTCTCTATTGCCGCTCAGGTAACCGGTCGGGCATCGCCTTGCAAACCCTGCAAGCAATGGGCTTTAAAAATGCCGTAAACGAAGGTGGATACGAAGCACTTATACAAAAACAGGCAAGCCAATAAACGCCCAAATTAATGCTGTCTCACCAGCCGCGATTCTGGGACAATAGCGGCTGGTTTAATTCCCTCGATTGCAGTCCCTATGAATACCGCCAAACACCTGTTTTCCTACGCCAAACCCAATATTCATGCCCAGACGAAAACCTATAAGCCTGCGCCATTCCTGCCTATGAGCAGACAAGAGATGGACAAGCTGGGCTGGGATACCTGCGACATTATCATCGTCTGTGGTGATGCCTATGTAGATCACCCCAGTTTTGGGATGGCAGTAATTGGGCGATTTTTGGAATCACAAGGGTTCCGCGTAGGCATCATCGCCCAACCGGACTGGAAAAGCGCCGAGCCCTTCAAAGCGCTGGGTAAACCTAACCTGTTTTTTGGTGTGAGCGCGGGCAACATGGACTCCATGATTAACCGCTACACCTCCGATTTACGCTTGCGCTCGGACGATGCCTATACCCCCGGCGGACAAGGCGGCAAACGTCCTGACCGCGCCGTCACCGTTTATAGTCAGCGCTGCAAAGAAGCCTACAAAGATGTACCGATTGTGCTGGGTGGTATCGAGGCCAGCCTGCGCCGTATCGCCCAGTACGATTATTGGAGCAACGAAGTGCGCCGCTCGGTATTGATCGATGCGACGGCGGATATTTTGTTATATGGCAACGCCGAGCGCGCGATTGCCGAGGTCGCCCACTCGCTCGCCGCTGGCAAAAGCATTAAAGAGCTAGATAGCATTCGCGGCACCGCCGTTATCAAAAAAGAACCGCCTGCGGGCTGGACGGAAATTGATTCCACACGCATCGATTGGCCGGGCAATATCGATAAATTACCCAACCCCTACGAATACCAACACAACGCGAAATCTGTTGTGGATGCAGCGCAAACTGACATCAATAATTCGCAAATTGGTTTGCGCCAACTTGATCCAGAAAAAATGGCAGAGCAAATCGCGGCATTGAATCCGGAAGCTGCCGAACAATTGAAAACTCAAGGCTGCCCCGCGCAAGGTATTGAGAGCGAAAAAGCGTTCGACCCCAATGAACCGCAACCGATTCGTATCATTCCCATGCCGCTGCAAAACCGCAGTGAAATGATGGATGCAGAGAAGGTGTACGTTCGCCTGCCCTCTTTCGACAAAGTGCGCAAAGACCCAATTCTGTATGCACATGCTTCACGCGTATTGCATCAGGAAGCTAACCCTTACAACGCGCGCCCAATGATTCAAAAACACGAGAACCGCGAAGTCTGGATTAACCCGCCACCGATTCCACTCGAAACCGATGAGTTGGATGGTGTATTTGATTTGCCTTATGCGCGCGTGCCGCACCCAATTTACGGCAAACAAAAAATCCCCGCCTACGACATGATTAAAACCTCGGTAAACATCATGCGCGGTTGTTTCGGCGGTTGTACTTTTTGCTCGATCACTGAACACGAAGGCCGGATTATCCAAAGCCGTTCGCAGGAATCGATCCTCAAAGAAATTGAAGATATACGCGATAAAGTGCCGGGTTTTACCGGCCATATTTCAGACTTGGGTGGCCCGACCGCCAATATGTATCGCCTTACCTGTAAAGATATGCCGACGCTTTCCAAGTGCCGTCGCTTGTCGTGCGTGTATCCAACGATTTGTAAAAATTTAACCACCAGTCATAAGCACACCACCAATTTGTATCGCGAAGCGCGCAAAATTCGCGGTGTCAATAAAGTGTCTGTCGCATCGGGTTTGCGTTATGACTTGGCGGTGCTCGATCCCGAATACGTAAAAGAATTGGTGACCCATCATGTGGGCGGTTATTTAAAAATCGCACCGGAACACACAGAGGAAGGTGTGCTCTCGCAAATGATGAAACCGAAAATGAGCAGCTACTACGAGTTCAAACGCATGTTTGATAAATTCTCGAAAGAAGCTGGGAAAGAACAATTTTTAATTCCGTATTTTATCGCTGCGCACCCGGGCACACGCGATGAAGATATGCTCAATCTTGCACTCTGGCTGAAGAAAAATAATTTTGAAGTAGATCAGGTACAAACTTTTTATCCATCTCCGATGTCGTTAGCAACAGCGATGTATGTGAGTGAACGCAATCCGCTGAAAAAATTAACCTATAAGAGCAGTAAAATTGCTATTCCACGCGGTTTGGAACAACGTCGTTTGCAAAAAGCATTACTGCGTTATCATGACCCTGCGAATTGGCCAATTATTCGCGAAGCATTGCGTAAGATGCGTAAACCGCACTTGATTGGTAGTAGTGCATCCGCCTTGATACCGGATGAGCAAACCGAAGCGCGCAATAAACCGCGCAGTGGTCACAACCCTAATGCGCGCGCGCAGCAACAAAAACCGCGCGCAGGTAGCGTTGCAAAACCTCAGGGAAAACCAGCCGCAAAAGCCTTTGGCGATAAGTTTGAAAGTGCAAAGAAATTTAATCAGCAGCAAACTACAACGGCCAAGCCAACCGCTAAACCAGTGAACGGGCGCAACACACCCAACGTAGCAGCCAAAGCAAAACCTGCGAGCAGTACAGTAAGTAAAAATAGCCACTCAGGCAGCCCTAAAAAAACTCGCTAGCATTGAATCGCCCATAAAAAAACCGCTGATGTATGTCAGCGGTTTTTTTATGGAGCCAGTTTTTATGACGTAATTTTTTCTGGCGTAGTTTTTATGATTTAGTTGCCATAACTCATCAGACGTTGATAACGACGCTCCAATAGTGCATCAATTGGCTCTTTACTCAAACGATCCACTTGCGCCACCAAACGCTCCTGCAGTTTTTTCGCCATCTCATCCACATTACGATGCGCACCACCCAATGGCTCAGGAATGGTTTCATCCACAATACCCAAATCCTGAAGCACTTTAGAGGTAACGCCCATTGCTTGAGCCGCTTCTGGCGCCTTGGCAACGGTTTTCCAAATGATGTTGGCGCAACCTTCTGGCGAGATCACAAAATAAGTAGAGTACTGCAGCATGTTCAAGTGGTCGCCTACACCAATCGCCAGCGCACCACCTGAAGAGCCTTCGCCAATAACAGTACAAATAATCGGTGTACGCAAACGAGACATAACGGCAAGGTTTTGGGCAATCGATTCAGAAATACCACGCTCTTCCGAATCGATACCGGGGTATGCACCGGGAGTATCAATCAGGGTCAGAACCGGAAGCTTGAAACGCTCAGCCATTTCCATCAACCGCAGAGCCTTGCGATAACCTTCAGGTCTCGGCATCCCGAAGTTGCGCATCACTTTCTCATGCACACTGCGGCCTTTTTCTTCGCCGATCACCATCACTGGTTTGCCATCCAAACGGGCAACACCGCCAATAATCGCGCGATCATCGCCAAAATGACGGTCGCCGTGCAACTCGTCAAAATCGGTAAACACACGGGAAATATAATCAGAGGTATAAGGACGCAAAGGGTGACGGGCTACTTTTACGATGTCCCAAGCCGTCAGTTTGGAATAAATAGTTTCAGTGAGCTTGGTGCTCTTTTCACGCAGTTTGGCAACTTCATCAGCGATGTTCACATCGGAACTGTTACCAACCAGCTGTAACTCTTCAATCTTGCCTTCAAGTTCGGCGATGGGCTGTTCAAAATCCAGATAATTCAGATTCATAGCGAGCTCTTGATCCGGGTAGGAAACTACCATTTTGACTTATGGGGTAAGTGCAATCACCTGATTTGGCGCTTTTCTGACCATATTAACAGGCAGCACAATTGGGTCGCTACCTTACGCGAAAAGAGCAATTTAGTCGATCTTTTCCAGTGAAAATGAGGGGTGCCAGAACCAATGCGGTTCTGGTTAAGGGGTATCAGGATCCACAGTAGTTATTGCAATGAATCCTGCACCAATGAAAATTGGGGGCGCTCTCTGGCAGGTGAGAAATAAGCACCATTGTGATATTTCAATGCTTCCAGAATATGACGACGGTTAATTAACCCCACCAACTTACCCTGCTCTACTACAGGATAGTTTTTGGGCTTATTCCCTAACATGGTCTCAGCAACTTCCAGAATACTGGCTTCAGGGCTCACACAAAGGACATCGCGCCGCATAATGCTGGTCACCGGTGCGGATTCCTCCGCATAAAATGCACTATTTAGCATTTCCTTCATACAATCCTGCTCAGATACAAACCCGATTACACACAGAGACTCATCCACTACAGGCGCACCAGTAATATTCCATTTACACAAATGCTCAACTACATCGCGAACACTCGCGTCCGCCTTAATTGCCTGTACGTTAGCCTGCATAAAATCTTTAACGAGAATAGATGACATATCACTGTACTCCTCATTCAGTTTTTACACCCTTCTATGACAGTGTAGATGCTGAAAATAGCCTTAAGAGACAGAAAAGATCTTTCAGCACTGCAAAGTTATATCAACAATGTCTAAGCCAAGCACTCAGTCACCAACAGCCAACAAATGATCAATAAAAAAGGCCGCGTATTGCGGCCTTTTCAATTACATCACATGTGTTAATAAACCAATTTTACTTTGGCCCTGCCATAACTATCGCGCAAGCGCTGCAGCAATTCATCTTCCGGGCGGATATTCCACTGACTGCTGAAGCGCAACTGCGCTCGCGCATCACTACGCACATAATCAACAACAATGGCGCAACGCGCTTCTTGTTGAGGTGATTGACGATAAGGATCTAGCATATCCATCAGTTCGCGTGAAAAATTTGCAGGCAAGATGCCGGACTCCAACTCTAACCACAATTCCCGTACTTTTTCCTGTCGCACATCCTCCAACAAGCGCACCGATTCAGCGCTCATTTTCAACATGCCACTAAAATCGTCATACCTAACTTGTCCATTGATTACCAGCAATCCATCTTTTGCCAACACATCGCGCGCATTATTAAACGTTTCTGCAAACAAGGTGACATCCATGCGACCAGTGCGGTCATCCAATGTTAGAATCGCCATGTTATCGCCGCGTTTGGTTTTAACGATACGCTGTGAAATAACCAATCCGGAAATTGTTTGCGCTGACTTTTCCGGTTTCAAATTGGCGATACGTGAACTCACCAAATGTGTTAATTCAGTTTCGTATTCATCAATTGGATGACCGGTAAGATACAAACCCAATGTTTCTTTTTCAGCATGTAGACGCTCTTTCATTGTCCACGTACGCGTACGACGAAAATCTGCATAAACATCTTTGTTCGATTGCTCTTCTGCAATCACAGCACCAAACAAGTCCATCATGCCTGCATTGGAGTTTGCAGCAGCTTGCTCTGCCGTTTTAACCGCCTCGCTCATTGAAGAAAACATAACGGCACGGTCATGATCAATTAAATGGTTGGCAGAATTGTAAGTTGGCCCCAAGCTATCCGCTGCACCAGAACGAATAATCGCTTCCAACGCACGCTTGTTTACTTTGCGCGGATCAACACGCGCACAGAAATCAAATAAATCTTTAAACGGGCCGCCTTCATTGCGTGCTGCAATAATCGATTCAACCGGCCCTTCACCCAAGCCTTTAATAGCACCCAAGCCATAAATAATTCGCCCTGCATCATCCACCGTGAAATGAAACTCGCCGGAGTTAACATCCGGCGGCAACAATTTTAATTTCATGGTGCGACATTCTTCGATAAAGGTAACTACCTTATCGGTTTTGTCCATGTCCGACGACATAGTCGCCGCCATAAAATGTGCTGGATAATGGGCTTTTAGCCAAGCCGTTTGATAAGAAACAATTGCGTAAGCAGCTGAGTGGGATTTGTTAAAACCATAACCGGCAAATTTTTCCACCAAGTCAAAAATTTTAATCGCCAATTCCGGATCAACACCCTGATTTTTTGCGCCTTCTTCAAATACAGCACGCTGCTTGGCCATCTCTTCCGGTTTTTTCTTACCCATCGCACGGCGCAACATATCTGCACCACCCAAGGTATAACCCGCGAGCACCTGCGCAATTTGCATAACTTGTTCTTGATAAACAATAACACCATAAGTAGGTTCCAAAACCGGCTTTAAACTTGGGTGTTGAAATTTTGCATCGGGATAAGCAACTTGTGCGCGGCCGTGTTTACGGTTAATAAAGTCGTCCACCATTCCCGACTCCAAGGGGCCGGGACGAAATAGCGCCACCAGTGCAATCAGATCTTCGATATTGTCAGGCTGCAAACGCTTAATCAGATCTTTCATACCGCGCGATTCCAACTGGAATACCGCAGTAGTCTCTGCACGTTTTAATAATTTGAATGTAGCGGGATCATCGAGCGGAATCGCACTGATATCGAGGAGAGGCTCACCTTTTTTTAGGCGCTGTTTATCGATCATGATACGCGCCCAATCGATAATAGTCAGGGTGCGTAAACCGAGGAAGTCAAATTTCACAAGCCCCGCTTCTTCTACATCACCCTTATCAAATTGGGTAACAAGGCCACTACCGGTTTCATCGCAATACAGTGGGGAAAAATCAGTCAGTTTTGTCGGCGCAATAACAACACCACCGGCGTGTTTACCAACGTTACGTGTGAGACCTTCGAGCTGTACTGCCATCTCCCAAATTTCACCGGCATCGCCATCAACTGCAATAAATTCTTTTAATTGCGGCTCTTCTTCCAATGCTTGTGCAAGCGTCATTCCCGGCGTAGGAGGAATCATTTTTGATAATTTATCAGCGAGTCCGTAAGATTTTCCTTGTACACGTGCCACATCGCGCACTACCGCTTTTGCGGCCATAGTACCGAAGGTAATAATCTGGCTAACCGCATCACGTCCGTAGTTATCAGCAACGTATGAAATAACCTTATCGCGGTTATCCATACAGAAATCGATATCAAAGTCGGGCATGGAAACCCGCTCGGGATTTAGAAAACGTTCGAAGAGTAAATCGTATTGCAGAGGGTCAAGATCAGTAATTTTCAACGAATATGCAACTAATGATCCTGCGCCCGATCCACGACCTGGACCTACAGGAATATCATGATCTTTTGCCCACTGGATAAAGTCCATCACGATCAGGAAGTAACCAGGAAAACCCATCTGGTTAATAATGTCCAATTCAAAATTTAATCGGTCTTCGTAAACCTTCCGCCGCTCCATATAATTCTCGGCGGACTTATTAAGGATTCGCTCCAACCGTTCATCCAATCCTTTATGCGAAATTTGACGAAAGAATTCTGCTTCAGTTAAACCTTCTGGCACCGGATATTCAGGCAAAAAATATTTACCCATTTGAATATTGATCGTGCAGCGCTTGGCAATTTCAATTGTGTTGACAATAGCTTCCGGGATATCACTAAAAAGCTCTGCCATTTCTTCGGCAGAGCGCAAATATTGCTGGTCGCTGTAGCGACGCTCACGGCGGGGATCATCCAGTGTGCGCCCCTCGCCGATGCAAACACGTGCTTCATGCACTTCAAATTCGCTTTGCTTAAGAAAACGCACATCATTGGTGGCAACTACTGCACAATTGAACTCAGCCGCAAGAGCTACCGCTGCATGCAAATAATTTTCATCGTTTTCCCGGCCAGTGCGTTGCAATTCCAAATAAAAGCGGTTGGGAAACTCTTGCATCCACGCTTGCAACAATTCTCCCGCTTGTGCACTACGCCCTCCCAGCAATGCCATTCCTATATCACCCAATTTCCCACCTGACAGTGCGATAACACCTTCACTGTGCCGGCCGATCCAATCACGCTGCAGATACGCTATGCCCTGTTGCTGCCCTTGTCGCCATGCCAGGGAAATTAATTCAATGATATTTTTGTAGCCCTTATCATTCATTGCCAACAAAGTAATCAGCGTGGGTTTTCCTTCTGAGTCATTACTGGCAATCCAAAAATCACTCCCGGCAATGGGTTTTATACCTGCACCTTGTGCAGCCTTATAAAACTTAATTAACCCATAAAAATTTGTCTGATCCGTAATTGCGCAAGCAGGCATATTTAATTCAGCAACACGTTTCACTAACGATTTTATTCGCACCAAACTATCGCTCAGTGAGAACTCGGTGTGTAAGCGCAAATGGACAAAATTAGCAGCTGGCATAATTAACTTCTAAAAATAAATGGGCTAAAACAATGCTATTTGTTCAATTTTGGATTTCACAGGAGCATAGGATGTTCGATGTATAGGCGTAATACCTAAACGATCCAACGCTTCCATATGAACTTTGGTGGGATATCCTTTATGATCGGCAAAACCATATCCAGGATATATTTTATCCAGTTCAATCATTTCACGGTCGCGCGTTACTTTGGCGAGTATGGATGCAGCACTAATCGCAGCAACACGACTATCGCCCTTAACAACTGCCTCAGCAGGATAATGCCATTTAGGTAATTTATTACCATCAACCAGAACATGCTCAGGCTGAATATGTAAACCTTGAACAGCACGGGTCATTGCTAACAAACTGGCTTGTAAAATATTAATTTTATCGATTTCTGAAACAGAAGCTCGTGCAATACACCAACTTTTTGCTTTTTGTTGTATCTCGTCAAATAACAGTTCGCGTTTTTTTTCAGTCAGTTTTTTTGAATCATCTAATCCAATAATTGGATTATCGGGATCAAGAATAACGGCAGCGGCGACAACATCACCAGCTAAAGGCCCTCGCCCCACCTCATCACAACCTGCACAAAGGAATCCTTGATAAACACTGACGAAAGGCTCTAGCACTGCAGCACCTGTACAATATTGAATAAGTGAGAATTAATTTTTAATGATTAGTTTGGCAATAGCATCCGCGGCACGGGCACTGGCATCACGCTTTAATTCGCCGTGCATCTGCATAAATGTTTGAGCCAACTCAATAGCATCATCAGGGTTTTCAAAGTAGTTCATTATCGCTGCACTTAACGCCTCAGGAGTTGCTTTGTCTTGCAGCAACTCTGGCACCAACATTTTTTGCGCAAGCAAATTCGGCAGTGAAACCCAGGGAGTTTTTACCAACCAGGATAAAATTTTAAACGTGAGCGGTGCCATTTTATAAGCAACAACCATTGGCTTTTTCAACAATAATGCTTCTAGCGTTACGGTTCCCGACGCAAGTAGCACGACATCTGCTGCCGCCATAGCTTCATGAGAATGCCCATTAATAAGCTCAATGGGAAAATCAACATAATCATTTAACTCAATATGCAGCTGACGATAACGATCCGGGCTAGCGGCTGGGATAATAAATTGCAGACTGGGATCTTGCTCAAGACAATAAACCGCAGTACGCATGAACAACTCACCCATGCGCTCGACCTCACTGGCTCTACTGCCCGGCAAAAGCGCAACTATCCGTCCCTCCTCAGGTAAATCCAGAGCTTTGCGCGCTGCTACTTTATCGACAGCCAATGGAATTTCATCAGCCAGATGATGTCCGACAAACTCTACGGGGACATTATGTTTGTGATAAAACTTTGCCTCAAATGGGAGCAGAGTGAGCATCAAGTCCACGGCACGAGCGATTTTCAGTACACGCTTTTGTCGCCAAGCCCATACCGATGGACTCACATAATGCACAGTTTTTATTCCACTCTGCTTGAGCGCAGCCTCAAGAGAAATTGTAAAATCAGGTGAGTCGATTCCAATAAATACAGCTGGGGGATTTGCAATAAAGTGATCGCGCAAAAACTTACGAATGCGCAATAATTCAGGCAAGCGTTTGAGTGGCTCAATCAAACCCATCACTGCGAGACGGTCTTGCGCAAAATAGGAATGAAAGCCTTGCGCCAACATGCGAGGGCCGCCGATTCCAGAAAATTCAGCATTCGGGAAATGGTTACGCAGCTCTTGCATTAAAGCTGCACCGAGAATATCGCCAGAGGCTTCTCCGACAACAATACCTATATGTATGTGATCAGACATGCAGCCCTCCGTTTTTTAGATGTTATAACAATCGTGGAGTAGCCGTAAAACAACACTAACGGACAATACCGCGCGTCGAGGCATTAAGAGAATCGATTAGCACTTGCAATGCAGGACTATCATTAACAAATGGATTCAACTCTGCAAGAGCTTCATCTAATGTCAAACCGCGACGATAAATAATTTTGTAGGCCTTGCTCAAGAGTGCAATTTCATCTTTGCTAAAACCACGGCGACGCAACCCCTCGACGTTAATATTCTTCGCTTCAGCAGGACTTCCATTCACCATTATATATGCAGGCACATCCTTACCAATCGCGCTGCCCATACCTGAAAAACTGTGCGCGCCAATTTTGCAAAACTGATGGACAAGAGTGAATCCACTCAAAATTGCCCAATCACCGATATGCACATGCCCAGCCAGAGCAGTGTTATTTACCAAGATACAATTGTTCCCAATAACACTGTCATGGCCAACGTGAACATAAGCCATTAATAGATTGTTATCGCCAATTGTAGTTTCACTGCGATCTTGTATGGTGCCACGATGAATAGTCACACCTTCTCTGATGATATTGTTATCGCCAATAACCAGACGCGTTGGTTCGCCCTTATATTTTAAATCAGGGGTATCTTCACCAATAGTAGAGAACTGATATATACGGTTATGCCTGCCAATTTTAGTTGGGCCTTTCAACACAACATGGGAAGCTATGACACAACCCTCCCCAATTTCCACATCGGGACCAATTATTGTCCAAGGACCAATCTTCACATCAGCAGCAAGCTTGGCGTCGGGATGAATAATTGCGGATGAATCTATCAAAGTAGGCTCTCACTTATTCAAAACAATCGATGATCAACTATTTTTGATCAATTAGAGTTTGCGGTCTGCACAGAGGATGGTTGCAGAGGCAGCTAATATGCCATCAACACTGGCTTTACATTCGAATTTCCAAATACCACGCTTTTCTGAAATGACACGTGATTCAAGCTGCAATCGATCACCAGGTACAACCTGACGTTTGAAACGAACATCATCAACACCGGCAAACAAGTAAATAGAACCGTCTTGTGGTTTTTTATTCATTGTTTTGAAACCCAGAATCCCCGACGCCTGAGCCATAGCTTCAATAATCATTACACCGGGGAAAACAGGACTTTGAGGGAAATGCCCATTAAAAACCTCTTCGTTAACGGTAATATTTTTATAAGCGATAATTGATTCGCCCTCAATCAACTCCACAACGCGATCCACTAACAAAAATGGATAACGATGAGGTAAGTATTGGCGAATTTCGTTAACGTCCATCATGGTGCAAGCCCCAAGCAATCAATTAAAATTTATTCCGCACCATGAGTGCGTTCGAGTTTTATTAAGCGTGTAGCCAAGTTATCCAATTGACGAAAACGCGCGGCATTTTTGCGCCAATCTTTTGTTGGTGCTAAAGGAGTACCGGAAGAATAAGAACCAGGTTCATTGATAGATGCAGAAACCATACTTTTGCCAGAGATATGAACTTTATCAGCTAAAGTTAAATGCCCGGCAATAGCAACTGCACCAGCTATCGTGCAATTAGCACCTATTATTGTACTGCCCGCAATTGCTGTATGCGCAGCAATTGCAGTATTGCGCCCAATGCGAACATTGTGGCCTATTTGCACGTGGTTATCGATGATTGCACCGTCAGCAATTTCAGTATCATCGAGAGCACCACGATCAATGCAAGTACATGCCCCGACTTCTACTTTATTACCTATTTTTACTCCACCCAACTGATGGATCTTAACCCACCCTCCTGCATCTGGAGCAAATCCAAAACCATCTGCACCGATCACACAACCACTGTGTAACATGCAATCAGCACCAATAATTACCCCGTGATAAATACTCACATTGGCAGCCAGACGCGTGTTTTTACCAACCACACTGTCATTACCAACATAACTGCCAGGGCCAATAACAACACCATCGCCAAGAATAACGCCATCACCAATAACAGCATTGGCACCAATAGAAACCGCCTCACCTAACTGACAATCAACCCCAACTACCGCTGTAGGATGAATTCCAGAATAGGGAGCACGCAGTACTTCAAAAACAGCAGAAAGCTGTGCATAAGCAAGATATGGATTTTTTACAATCAATTTGTTCCCGCTGTATTCTTTAGCAAAATCCGGGTTAACCAATAAGGCTCCAGCTTTCGTAGATGCGAGAAATTTTTTATATGCGGGATTAGCAATAAAACTTAAATCTTTGGGTGTTGCTGACTGCAATGTTGAAAGCGCCATTATTTCATGCGATGGATCACCGACAACTTCAGCATTAAGCTTGATTGCCAGATCTGACAATGTATAAGAGCGCTTCACAACACGACAACCTGTGCTATTTAGCTTTATCAAGCAAGGCAGTAACTTTAGGCGTCAGATCATTTTCAGGCTTTGCCATCATGACTGCTTTGGCATCAACAATCATAGTAATTTTTTCTGAATCGACCAATTGCTTTACCACTGATTCCATTTTCGGACCCAGCTCTTGCATGATTTGCTGCATGAGTGCTTGTTGTTCAGTTTGCAGCTTTTTGCCCTGAAATTGATAATCTTGTCCAAGGCTTTGCAACTTTTTCTCGCTCTCTGCACGCTTTTCAGCGCTCCACGTCATACCATCTTTTTGATACTCAGCTTGTAATGCTTTGATATCCGCAGCCAAACCATCAAGCTTTGCTTTTGCCGCTGCAAATTCAGCGCTTTTTTGCAACTTTTCAAATTTTGCTTTGGCTGCAGCAGTACCCATCACAGCAGCTGTCGGATCAAGAACAACTATTTTACCTTGCGCCCAAGATACTGCCGAGACCAAAGATAACACCACAGCAGCCAACATGTTTTGTGTAACGCTCACAATCTATTCCTCTTTAATGAGATGAAACATTTATTGTTAGAAAGTTTGCCCCAAGGAGAACTGGAACACTTCTGTACGATCATATTCATTTTCCCTAAACGGCTCAGCAATACTAAATGTCATAGGGCCAAAGCCGGATATCCAAGTCAAACCAAACCCAACTGACGCGTTAATACGATCAATATCAATGCCATAGCAATTCAATTGGGTTGCGCCGCAATCAGTATCAAATACGTTACCGGCATCTACGAAGAATGTCGTTTGCAGAGAACGTTGATCTTTGATGAATGGCAGCGGGAATAAAATTTCCGCACCACCCTGAATCAACACATTACCACCAAATGCACCACGGGTGCGGCTAGTGTATGTACTACCCACTATTACATCGGTTATCAGCTCACCTGGATTACAAAGGCGTGGGTACCCATCGCTATTAGCTCCTATACCGGGCGCATTTGAATCTTCACACAACACGTAAGCTAAGCCGCCACGCTCATTAGATTGGGCGATACCGTCACCGTTAAGGTCATCCCATACAGTAGCTGTTATCGTCTCATCTGCACTCCGGCGTGGTGAACTACGGGGACCAAGAGTATTGCGCTCAAAGCCACGAACCGATCCAAAACCGCCCGCATAGTAGTGTTCAAAAAATGGAAGCTCGTCCAAATCTCCATAGGAAGCCGCGTAGCCCAAGCGAGTATGTAAGCGCAATGTTAGAGAACGAGTTAGCGGCTTAAAAATTTGACCATTGTAGTCGAACTTATAATATTGCAGGTCGCCGCCAGGCAATGAAAGCTCAAAGCTTAATTGCTGCGAAGCACCACGATTTGCCAAAACTCCACGATTGAGAGTTGAACGCATCCAATACATGCTCAATTGAGCATCATTAAATGTATCGCCATAAATATCAAGAAACCCGGGAGCTCCAAGCATATCCTCAGTAACCGTTTTAATTTCATAGCTACCGTTGGGATAATCAATTCCCTGCTGCGCTCTTTGGATCAAGTCATAATTTTCTTGCTGGGTTATATAGCCAATTTTATCGTTCCAAAACGGACTGCGAATAATTTCTTGTGATGAATATCCTGTAGGTTCAACTTCCAAACTACGTAGACCTATATCAAAGCCAATACGCTCAATGTCTGAAATAGGATAACCAAAATTTAGTTTTCCACCATATACGTTTGTGCTGTAAGGAGTAATGTTATATGAGCCATAGTCACTCTTGGTGTAATACAAATTCACACCACGGCTTACACCATCGGGGGTAAAGTAAGGATCATTGTAATTAAAATTATAGGCTGTCTGATAACGATTGTGACTAAAACTAAAGCCTACCTGCTTACCTGTTCCAAACCAGTTGTTTTGTTGAATACTCGCTGAGAACAATAGCCCGGAATATTGAGCGTAGCCTACTTGTAATCCCATACTTCCAGATGGCTGCTCTTCAACAGTGTATTCAACATCTATCTGATCTGAAGTGCCCGGAACTTCTTTATTTTCTACTTTGACCTCTTTAAAGAAGCCCAAACGTTCCAGTCGCACTTTTGAATTTTCGATTTGTGCAGAGTTTGCAGAACCACCTTCCATTTGACGCATCTCACGGCGCAACACCTCATCGATCGTTTTAGTGTTGCCGCGGAAATTAATACGATTCACATATGCGCGTTTGCCTGGCTCAATAAAGAAAGTAATTTTTACGGTTTTATCAGCATCGTTCCGTTCAGGCATCCCCTCGACTTTGGCAAATGTATACCCCTCATTGCCCAAGCGTTTGGTAACGTATTCCTCAGAGGTTGTCATGAGAATTTGAGAAAAAATCTGATCCTTACGCATTAAAATCATGCTGCGGATAATTTCTTCATCGATAGCAGGATCACCCGCCAAATCGATATCGCTAACTTTATAGATGTCGCCTTCTGTGACATTGATAGTAATAAAAATTTTGGCTTTATCAGGACTCAATGAGATTTGAGATGAATCAATTTTGAAATTCAAATAGCCTCTATCCATATACCAGGATTCCAGCCGCTCCAAATCCCCTTTCATTTTTTCTTTGTTGTATTTGTCGTTACCTGAAATCCAGGACCACATACCTGTAGTTTTTAATTCGAAGAGATCTACCAATTCTTCTTCGGTATAGCTGTGATTACCGACAATATTGATTTGCTTGATACGGGATGGGCTACCCTCGTCGATTTTTACCAGAACTTTGACCTGGTTACGTGGCATATCTTCAATTTCAATATTGACGCTTGCTCCATAGCGCCCCTGATTTACGTACTCACGCTGCAATGCCTGAGTTATGCCTTCTAATGTAGCACGCTGGAAAATTTGACCTTCTGATAAATTATTATCTTTAAGGCTATCCATCAGGTTTTCAGTCTTAATAGCTTTGTTGCCTTTCAGTTCAATACTATTGATCGCTGGGCGCTCTTTGATGACCAATACCAATACATCACCATCACGCTTAATCGCTACATCCGAAAAGTAACCGACCTTGAACAGTTCACGGGTTGCATTTTGTATATCTGACTGATTCAACACATCACCGACGCGTATAGGCAGAGCACTGAAGACCGTACCTGCAGAAACGCGTTGCAGCCCTTCTACACGGATGTCACTGACACGGAAAGTTTGCGCTTGCACAGCACAAGACAGCAAGAGCACCAAAAAACAGCCAATAAATCGCATCAAAACTCGCTTCATAGAATTTGTTCTAATCATAAATGGATGTTGGTTGCGGTTGGGGGGATCCAATTAAAGCCGCAGTATGTCGTTATACAGCGCTAGCACACTTAGGCTTATCACCAAAAAGAGTCCAACCTGATACCCTAGCATCTGCACTCTGTCGGACACCGGTTTCCCCTTAATTACTTCAATAAAGTAATAAAATAAGTGACCACCATCCAATACCGGGATAGGTAAAAGGTTGAAAACTGCTAGAAATACGCTGAGCAGAGCGACAAAACCAATAAAACTTTTCAGGCCACTCTCGGCTGAAGAGCCCGCCACCTTAGCAATGCTTATCGGTCCACTCAAGTTTTTCGTAGAAATTTCGCCAAGAATCAATTTTTTGATTGATAAAAGAACAAATCCAGAGGTTTCCCAGGTTTTATTAACGCCTGCAACAAAAGCACTGACGAGATTGTATTCATAAGTACGGATTAAATTCTCGGGTAGTGTATACGCTTGGACTCCCGCACCAATGCGACCAATACGGTGCCCATCTTCTTCGACTGCATCCGGAATTACTTGTAAATCCACAATCCTGCCATCACGCTCAAGACTTACATTGAGGGGGGTTTCCGGACTTTCCTGGATGAACTCAACCCAGTCAGGCCAATTGTCTACAACAATACCATTGACCTGTAAAATAATATCGCCAGTTTTAAGTCCGGCTTTTTCTGCTGCACCGCCAAGTGCAACTTCGCCTACTACCGGCGGTATTGGAAGATGCAGGGTAATCCCCAACCCCGCGACGGGATTAGGATCGATAGAATCCCGCATCCAATCAACCAACTGAACTTCTGACTCATATTGAAAATGTGAATCAGGATAAGCAGCCACAATACTGAGTGCCCCACTCTCACCCAATCGATTCAATAAAGCCCTGTTCAAAGCTTGCCAAGTAGGCGTTGGTGTCCCATCGACAGCGATAATTTCCTGCCCTGCTTCCAAACCAGCCTGAGCAGCAATAGATCCCGGGGTAACCTGATCGATAACTGGTATAAGATCTTTTTGGCCTTGCAGTAACAGCACCCAGAACAAAAGAATCGCCAGAATAAAATTGGCAATCGGCCCTGCGGCTACAATCGCAATACGCTGCCACACATTCTTATTATTAAAGGCAAACTGACGCTCCTCGGGAAGAACCGTTGCTTCGCGTTCATCCAGCATTTTGACATAACCGCCCAACGGCAATGCAGCCAAAGCATACTCAGTACCCTGGTTATCACGACGAGACCAAAGCACCCGCCCAAAGCCAATTGAAAACCGCAAGACCTTTACACCACAGCGACGAGCAACATAAAAATGTCCAAACTCGTGAATGGACACAAGAATCAGTAATGCAACCAAAAAAGACAAAACAGTCTGGATGAATTCCACAGGAAAACCTCGAACCAATAATTACCAGGTTGCAATCAGCTGCCGTGCAAGAGCGCGAGCTTCAGTATCAGCACTATGAATTTGCTCAAGGCATTTCGGCTCGCTGGATGTCATTCTCGACAACACATGATCAATAACCACAGCAATTTGATCAAAGCGGATTTTACGCTGCAAAAATGCAGCAACAGCCACCTCATTCGAAGCATTCAACAATGTTGGCGCAGTACCTGATACTTCCGCTGCTGATTGAGCCAAACGCAAGCAGGGGAATCGATCATAGTCTGGAGCACTGAAATCCAAACGCGAAATACTGATCAAGTCCAAACTGGATACACCAGACTCAATCCGCTCAGGCCACGCCAACGCATGCGCAATAGGTGTGCGCATATCTGGATTGCCCAATTGCGCCAAAACCGAGCCGTCAATGTACTCTACCATTGAGTGGATGACGCTTTGAGGGTGGATAACTACCTCCACTTGCTGTGGACGAGTATTAAATAGCCAGCAAGCCTCTATTAACTCCAGCCCTTTATTCAGCATGGTTGCAGAATCAACGGAAATTTTCTGCCCCATACTCCAATTTGGATGAGCACAAGCCTGCTCAGGAGTAACAAGCGAAAGCTCCTTAATGGGCGTATTACGAAATGGGCCGCCTGATGCAGTCAAAAGGATTTTTCGTACACCGCAGGAATCCAATCCAGCGGCAAGATAATCGGGGCGGTGATTGGGTAAACATTGGTAAATAGCATTGTGCTCGCTGTCAATTGGCAATAAGACAGCGCCGCACTCTGCTACTGCCCGGGTAAATAATCCACCCGCCATGACCAGCGCCTCTTTATTCGCCAGCAATACTTTTTTCCCTGCATTGACCGCCGCCAAAGTTGGAATCAGCCCCGCAGCACCAACAATCGCAGCCATGACGGTATCAACACCTTCATGGCTGGCCACCATCTCTAATGCAGAAACACCTTGTAGTACCTCAGTGTTACAACCCTGGAGACGAAGCTCGCGCTCCAATTCCAAAACACCCGCAGGATCATTTAACACCGCATAGCGAGGCTTGTGCGTGAGACATTGGATTGCTAGTAATTGCCAACGACGATCAGCAGTCAGCGCAAAAACCTGATAGCGATCAGGGTGTCGCGCGATCACATCTAACGTACTAACACCAATAGACCCAGTCGCCCCCAAGACGGTGATTTGTTGCAACTTGGTTTGCATAAATCAGCCACCTGTAACCGGAGCAAACGCACCTGCAGCCAACAAGGCCAATGCAAAAACAGGTGCACTTGCAGTGATACCATCGACACGATCAAGAATACCGCCGTGGCCCGGTAAAATATTACCGCTATCTTTCACACCGGCATGACGCTTGACCATGCTCTCTAGTAAATCCCCCAACACAGACACCAAACTGGCGGGCAAAATCACAACCAAGGCCCACAACAACCCGACATCCAATACTGTCGCCAGTAGCAAAGCCAATAGGCAGTTGGCAAGAAATCCCCCCGCAAATCCTTCCCACGTTTTACCAGGACTTACTGCTGGCGCTAATTTATGCTTTCCAAAACGACGCCCTGCAAAATAACCACCGCTATCAGCTAGCGCCACCACAAATATCAAAAGAAGTACCAACCAAGCACCATTAGGCAATTGACGGACATATACCAATGCGACCCACGTTGGGATCAACACCAACACTCCCATACACAAGCGCAATAATTGGTGCCCCCATAGCAAATTACTACTGGGATAACCTTGTACCAACAGCAAAGCTATTGTCCACCAAATGCAACCAATTACCAACAAATCACGTATCGCGTCATCAGCAAGACGCGGACGAACCTCACTGGCAAAGCCAAAATAAGCTGCCGCTCCAATGAGCAACAGCAACAATACAGTTGAATAAAGCAGGCGCTGCCAAATTGCGGTAAATCCTGACAGGTGAGCCCACTCCCAAGCACCAATCAACAAAACTGCCCCTATGAAAAAAGAGAAATAACCCGCCGGCAACGCAAACAAAGCCGCCAAAAAAATAGCTGCGAGTATCAATGCGGTAATGACACGCTGTTTAAGCATTGAGTGCTCCTGCCTCGATTTGATCACCTGTCATCCCAAAACGACGCTGGCGATCATTAAAACTCAATGCTGCTTTTTTTAGCTCTTCACCATCAAAGTCAGGCCACAGTTTATCGCTGAAAAACAATTCAGCATAAGCACATTGCCATAGTAAAAAATTGCTAATCCGAACTTCGCCGCCTGTGCGAATCAATAAGTCCAGTGGAGGTAAATCTGCGAGACAAGTATGTGTATGCAGAATATTTTCGTTGATATCCGACAACGCCAACTGCCCATCCAAAACTTGTTGTGTCACTTTTTGTGCGGCCTGCGCTATATCCCAGCGGCCACCATAATCCGCAGCAATAACCAAAGTAGTTTTACCGCCGCGCGTCAACTCTTCAGCATCCACGATTGCTTTTTGAATGGAAGGAGTAAAACGCTCGCGGTTGCCAATCACCCGCAAGGCAACATCTTTTTTCTTAAGAGCTTTAGCTTCGTTTTTGAGGTACAGCAAAAACAATGACATCAAGGCCTCAACCTCGACCGGTGGACGGCGCCAGTTCTCACTGCTGAAAGCAAAAACCGTCAATACCTCTATACCCAAATCCTGACATGCAGACATAACATCGCGGATACGCTCAACACCTACTTTGTGCCCAGATACGCCAGCCATTCCGCGCTGCTTGGCCCAACGATTGTTGCCATCCATAATGATCGCCACATGGCGAAGGCTATTGTCAGTCACGCGCATCTCCCAACGACAGGCTGAAGTCATCAACAAGCATTAGCCTGTTTTCTACATTTTTTGTAATACTGTTTTTGCAGTGCAACTTATTGCGATAACAGGCAAGACATCCGGTTTGGCAATACCAAACCGGATAAAGACATGGATTAAATAGCCATCAAGTCCGCTTCTTTTGCAGCTAAGGCTTTATCAACCTCAGCAATATATTTGTCAGTAATCTTTTGAATATCATCTTGCGCACGACGATCATCATCCTCGCCAATCGCTTTATCCTTTAATAACGCTTTTACATCACCCAATACATCACGACGCACATTGCGCACAGCAACACGGCCATTTTCTGCTTCTGCACGCGCTTGCTTGATAAAGTTTTTACGTGTTTCTTCAGTGAGCATCGGCAATGGAATACGGATCAGGCCATTATTAGTCGATGGGTTTAAACCCAAATCGGATTTCATAATCGCTTTTTCAATTGCAGGAACCAGATTGCGCTCCCACGGACTTACCGACAGAGTACGCGCATCTTCGATATTAATATTGGCGACTTGGCTCAATGGTGTTTGGGTACCGTAATAATCTACGGAAATACCATCCAGCAAACTTGGGTGAGCACGACCGGTACGAATTTTATTGAAATTATTACCTAGCGCTTCGATCGCCTTTTTCATGCGCGCTTCAGCATCTTTTTTGATGTCATTAATCATGATTTATCCTCTTCAATCAAAGTACCTTCGTTGCTACCCACAACAATATTCAATAACGCACCCGTTTTATTCATGCGGAAAACACGCACAGGCATATCGTGCTCGCGACACAGACAAATCGCAGTCAAATCCATCACACCCAACTTTTTATCCAAGACCTCATCATAAGACAGGCGATCGTATTTAGTTGCCGTTGGATCTTTCTTTGGATCAGCAGTGTAAACGCCATCCACCTTGGTAGCTTTTAGAACAATATCAGCTTCAACTTCAATTCCGCGCAAACAAGCAGCTGAGTCAGTCGTAAAAAATGGATTACCGGTACCAGCTGAGAAAATAACAACTTCACCAGAGTTTAAAAAGCGGATCGCGCGACGACGATCGTAATGCTCAACTACACCACTCATCGGGATTGCAGACATAACGCGCGAAGAAATATTGGAACGTTCAAGAGCATCACGCATGGCTAACGCATTCATAACAGTAGCCAGCATGCCCATATGGTCGCCAGTCACACGATCAAGCCCAGCAGCACTCAGCGCAGCACCGCGAAACAGGTTGCCACCACCAATCACCAAACCAACCTGAACACCTATCCCCACCAGCTGGCCAATTTCCAGTGCCATCTTGTCGAGCACCTTAGGATCAATACCGAATCCTTCGGTACCCATCAGCTCTTCGCCGCTGAGCTTCAATAAAATACGCTTGTACTTTTTATCTCTTGGGCTGGACATAAATGCTCTCCAAAACAATGAGTTAGCCACCAATACCCACCCACACCGGGGGGCCAAAAAAATCGGTGCAGTGTAACAGAAAAAAAGAGGCCGGGTGTCGCCACCCGGCCTCTTTTTCATTACTGTGATGCCACACTTGTGGCGCCCAATGGCTTACGCTTTGGCAGCAGCCACCTGAGCAGCAACTTCAGCAGCGAAGTCCACAACAGTCACCTCAATGCCCTCGCCTACTTCCAAGCGCACAAAGCTCTTCACAGTTGCACCACCAGCTTTGGCGAATTGGGCAACGGTCTGCTCTGGATTCTTAACGAAAGGCTGATCAACCAAGCTAGCCTCTTTAAGGAATTTGCTGATACGACCAACAATCATCTTCTCAACAATTTCGGCAGGCTTGCCAGCCATGTCTGGTTGAGCACGGATAATTTCTTTTTCTTTCTCTACGACGTCAGATGGCATTTGGTCAGAGCTAACTACGGTTGGGTTAACTGCCGCTACGTGCATAGCAACGTCTTTAGCGACTTCTTCGCTACCACCTTCCAACTGCACCAACACAGCAATGCGGTTGTTCAAGTGCAGATAACCACCCACAACACCACCCTCTACCAAACTGATGCGGCGCACGCTGATTTTCTCACCGATTTTTTGTACCAGCGCTTCACGTGCAGCTTCCAGCTCACCTGCCATAACTGCAGCAACATCAGTTTGCTTGGTGGCGAATGCTTTTTCCAACACGCTATTTACGAAGCCAAGGAAGCCGGCATCGCGTGCAACGAAGTCAGTTTCAGAGTTAACTTCGATCGCAACACCGTAACTGTTATCTGCAGCAACTTTAACAGCAACAACGCCATCAGCAGCAGTACGACCCTCTTTTTTGGCCGCTTTCAAGCCAGATACTTTACGCAAGTTTTCAATCGCCAGCTCGATGTCGCCATTGGCTTCACCCAAGGCTTTTTTACATTCCATCATGCCCAGACCAGTGCGGTCACGCAGTTCTTTTACCAGTGCAGGAGTAACAGCGCTCATGGTTAATTCCTCAAAATAAAAGTGTTCGAATTCAGTTTGAAAAAAGGGGGCCTAGCCCCCTCTTCCGACAACCCTGCGAGCAACGCTAGCAGGGTTATATGTCATTTGATAACTGCAACCACTGAAATTATTCAGCAGCACCTTCTGCAGCAACGTACTCATCTTTGTTTGGTACAGATGAAGCAGACTTGGAACCTTCCAAGCAAGCATCAGCAATTGCGGTCACGTACAGTTTGATTGCACGGATAGCGTCATCGTTGCCAGGAATTACGTAGTCAACACCTTCAGGGTTGCTATTAGTATCAACGATACCAATTACAGGAATCCCTAATTTGTTAGCTTCTTGAATCGCAATGCGCTCATGATCAACGTCGATTACAAACATTGCATCAGGCAGGCCAGCAATGTTCTTGATACCACCAATTGAACGCTCCAGCTTTTCCATATCGCGGGTACGCATCAGAGCTTCTTTTTTGGTCAACTTCAGGAAGGTACCATCTTGGCTCTGGGTAGTCAGATCAGACAAACGACGGATCGAAGCACGGATGGTTTTGTAGTTAGTGAGCATACCGCCCAACCAACGATGACTTACGAATGGCTGACCAGCGCGCTCAGCTTGTTCTTTGATGGTCTTTTGCGCAGCGCGCTTGGTACCAACAAATAGAATCTTTTTCTTTTGCGACGCCATTTGCTGCACCAGAGCCAAAGCTTCGTTGAATGCAGGAACAGTGTGCTCAAGGTTAATGATATGAATCTTGTTACGTGCACCGAAGATGTATTTGCCCATCTTTGGGTTCCAGTAACGGGTTTGGTGACCGAAATGGACACCGGCAGACAACATGTCGCGCATGCTTACTTGTGGCATTTTAGTATTCCTACTGGGTTAGGCCTCCATACACCCCGCTAACCAACCAGCATGCCCGCTCTCGCGGTCATTAGGCACCCAGGTTTTGCGTGTCGATGTATGTGTGACGTTTGTTAATTAAATAGATTTGGATTCTCAATTTCTGGCATGAATGAACTCTCACCTGAAAAATGAGGCGCGCTTTATACCACAGACGAGCAACATAATATACTGAAAAGTAAATAGGCAGCCGAAAATCAGTAACTGCAGGACACTACCTAGCTTCTAGCTAGTTAACCACTAGGCCGTACCACGGGTTACTTGTATACTAGTAAAATCTTCATCAAAAACTCCAGAGATCTCACCATGAAAGAAACCTGGCGCTGGTTTGGCCCCAAAGACACCATCAACCTGCAGAGTATCGCCCAAGCCGGTGCAACCGGTATTGTAACCTCACTCCACCACATCCCTACCGGCGCAGCATGGCCATTGAGAGAAATCCTTGAACGCAAAAAACTCATTGAAGATCATGGGCTTGAGTGGGCTGTGATAGAAAGCATCCCCCTTCACAATGATATAAAAACCCGCACTGGCAACTTCCAGCAATACATCGACAACTACAAAGAATCCCTGCGCAACGTAGGTGCCGCCGGTGTCCGCGATGTGTGTTACAACTTTATGCCTGTTGTTGATTGGACCCGCACCAACCTCAATTACACACTTCCAAACAATGCCCGAGCCCTGCGCTTTGAGATGAGCGACTTTGCCGCTTACGATGCTTACATCCTGCAGCGCCCAGGTGCTGAACAAGCTTATCGCCCCGACGTTCTTGCAAAAGCCAAAGCTCGTCTGGATGCCATGAATGAAGAAGAAAAAACTCTGCTAGAGAAAAACATCATCGCCGGACTCCCTGGAGGGGAAGGCTCCTATGATCGAGAAGGCATTCGGGCAGCCATCGACCTGTTCATCAAAATGGGAGATGAAGGCATGCGCGCCAACCTGTTTGCCTTCCTACGCGAAGTCATTCCAGTGGCAGAAGAGGCGGGGGTACGCATGGCCATCCACCCTGATGATCCACCCTTCTCGCTCTTCGGCTTACCTCGCGTCGTCTCTACCGCTGATGATGCACGCGCATTACTCAATGCAGTTCCCAGCCCATCCAATGGGCTCACGCTGTGTGCTGGCTCCTACGGCGCACGCTGCGATAACGACTTGGTAGCCATGGCGCGTGAATTTGGTGATCGCATCTACTTCGTTCATTTACGCAATATCAAACGTGAGGAAGACGGCTCATTCTTCGAATCCGATCACCTTGATGGCGATAATGATATGGTTGGCTTAATTGAAGCCCTGCTGGATGAAGAAGATCGCCGCAAAAAAGCCGGAATTGAGCTTCCACCAATTGCAATGAGGCCGGATCACGGCCATTTGATGGGCGACGAAATTGGAAAGTCAGGTATCAATCCCGGCTACTCTTACGCCGGACGCATGAAAGGTTTGGCAGAGTTGCGCGGCGTCATTCATGCCTTGATGAGCTTGCGTCGTCGATCAGCCTGATAGCCCATCAACCATCTCTTTCGCAAGGGCTATTCATAGCCCTTCGCTCATCGCTTTCATACTGCTGCACTTTTATCAATCGCCTCAATTGAGGATGATCTTGGGCAAATTAGCGCGAAATCGTTTAGAATACGGCATCTTTTTTAATCACCCCCGAGATCGCCTGAATTCATGTCAGTTACCATCAAAACCCCTGAAGAAATCGAAAAAATGCGTGTTGCCGGCCGCATGGCAGCCGAAGTACTGGAAATGATCGGCCAATACGTCCAACCCGGTGTCACAACCGCTGAACTGGATAAAATTTGTCACGACCATATCGTTAATGTGCAAAAAGCTATTCCAGCCTGCCTGGGATACCGCGGATTCCCAAAGTCGATTTGCACTTCAGTCAATCAGGTCGTGTGTCACGGTATTCCCTCCGACAAAAAAGTGCTGAAGGCTGGCGACATCATCAACATTGATGTAACGGTGATTTATGAGGGCTATCACGGCGACACCAGCGCTATGTATTTTGTAGGAACGCCAGCACCACACGCAGAGCGATTAGTCAATATCACTCAAGAATGCATGTATAAAGCGATCAAACTGGTGAAGCCAGGTTGCCGCTTGGGCGACATTGGTCACGTTATCCAGCAACATGCAGAGGGCAACTATTATTCTGTAGTACGTGAATACTGTGGTCATGGTATTGGCAAAGTATTCCACGAAGATCCGCAAATTCTTCACTACGGCCGCCCCGGTACGGGCATGGAGTTAAAAGAAGGGATGGCTTTCACTATCGAGCCCATGATCAACGCGGGCAAGCCACAAACCAAATTGAAAAGTGATGGCTGGACAGTAGAGACAAAAGATGGCCGCCTTTCTGCACAATGGGAACACACTATGGTGGTGACTAAAGATGGTGTGGAAGTATTAACTGCTCGTACTGGCGAAGTTTTTTAATCAATGAGCCTCTCTAATTTTTTTTCGCGGGTTTTCAATAAACCCGCACAAGCTGAAAACACCACAACAAACTCCAATCAGCCCTCGCAAGAAAGCGGTATTGCACTGCAGACCAAAAATCCCGAGGAGCCCAAAGTTATTCCCTATTTTGAGCGGCCGCTTTTTTTCTTCGACCAAAGCCGTTTTCGCCGCGCATTAAACGAACAACCCATTATCACCGTTTTTAAAGACGCTATTAACGCCGCAGGCACTCAAGCAAATCGTCGCTTTGCGGAAGGTGAAGATATACGCGCATTAGTGTATGAGCGAGCGCTGTTTATCGATTGCGTTTTACATTACGCATGGCACCAATTCGAATGGCCTGACAGTATCAGCCTTGAAGCTGTTGGCGGCTATGGTCGCGGCGAGCTGCATCCGGCATCTGACATTGATTTATTAATTTTGCATCGCCCCGAAGTGTTGGAACACTGCAAAGATAACATCGAGAAGTTTCTAACCTTGTTATGGGATATAGGTCTTGAAATTGGCAGCAGCGTACGCACCGTCAAACAGACAATTGAAATTGCACGCACTGACATTACGGTTGCCACCAACATTATGGAGTCGCGCACCTTGGTGGGCGATCCAACACTGCGCCATGAGTTATTAGAAGCATCAACACCCGACAAGATTTGGCCGATCGAGGAATTTTTCCGCGCAAAATATCAAGAGCAGCTGGATCGTCATAAAAAATATAACGATACCGAGTACAACCTGGAGCCTAATATCAAAAATGCACCAGGCGGGTTGCGAGATATCCAAACCATTAACTGGGTTACCAAACGCTACTTTGGTGTGCGCACATTAAAACAGTTGGAAGGTAAAGGTTTTTTTACTGACGAAGAGTTTTCCCTACTCAACTCCGGCGAAGAATATTTATGGCGCGTACGCTATGCACTGCATATGGCCGCAAAACGCCCTGAAGAGAGATTATTGTTTGACTACCAGCGCGAAATTGCAAAATCCTTCGGTTATATAGATGGCCCCGAAGGACTCGCAGTAGAACAATTCATGCATAAATATTACCGCACAGTATTAGCACTGCGTGAATTGAATGATGTCGTACTGCAATTTTTATCTGAAGTTATCTTGCAAAAAGGCAAAACCAAAAGTGTGGTATCACTCAATGAGCGATTCCAGTTGCGTGATAATTTTATTGAAGCGACCCACACTTATGTTTTTGAAGAAAACCCTTCAGCATTGCTGGAGATGTTTGTGCTAATGGCACAAAACCCGGATATACAAGGTGTACGCGCATCTACCATTCGCTGGATTCGCGAAAGCCGCCATTTAATCGATGACAACTTCCGTACCAATCCTAAAAACACCCAGTTGTTTATCAAACTATTGCAACAGCCTGCAGGGTTAGTAGAGCAACTAAAGCGCATGTCACGTTATGGCATTCTCGGGCTGTATCTACCCGAGTTTGGCCAAGTAACAGGGCAAATGCAGCACGATTTATTTCACATCTACACAGTGGATGCACATACATTAAAAGTCGTGCAGAACATGTGTAACTTTTTGCTGCCATCGGCAAAAGATGAGTTTCCCGTCGCAGCAACTATTATGAATCGCCTGCCAAAACTGGAACTGCTTTATATCGCTGGCTTATATCACGACATCGGCAAAGGCCGCGGCGGTGACCATTCCACACTAGGCGCTGTCGATGCAGAAGAATTCTGTGTGCGCCACGGCATTTCACCGCGTGAAACACGCTTGATCTGCTGGTTGGTTGAAAAGCATCTACTGATGTCACAAGTATCACAGAAGCAAGATATTTCCGACCCTGAGGTAATTCATAATTTTGCATTGACGGTTGGTGACCAATTGCATTTGGATTATTTGTATTGTTTAACCGTGGCGGATATTAACGGAACCAACAAAGAACTGTGGAATACCTGGCGCGCGAGCTTGATGCGCAATTTGTATTTAGATACCCGCCGCGCATTGCGTCGCGGCTTGGAAAATAATGTCGATAAGCAAGACTTAATAGATGAAACACAGCAAGCAGCCATTCGTAAACTTGCGCGCAAAGGCCTAAATAAAGAGCAAGTACTCGCCCTATGGGGCGACATGGGTGATGATTATTTCCTGCGTGAAAGTTTTGTAGATATCACATGGCATACACAAGCGATTGCTGCACGCACTGATGACAAACCATTGGTGCTTATCAAGAAAACCACTAACAAAGAGCTTGCCGGTGCAACACAGATTTTTATTTACAGTAAAAATCAGAAAAATGTCTTTGTGGCAGCTGTTACTGCACTGAGCAATTTAAACCTGAACATTCAAGATGCAAAGATTTACAGCTCAAAATCAGGCTACACCATCGATACATTCTTTGTGCTAAATGAAAATGGTGAGCAATTGGGCAACAATGCAACACTGCTCAAAAAAATTCAGCAAGCATTGATTGATGAACTGAGCCTGGTCAATGACAACTATCGTGAAGTTATTGGCCGTCGTACGCCTCGCCGCCTTAAGTATTTTGCATCACCCACGCGGACTTCACTCAATACCGACATGATCCGCAACTGCAGCGTATTGGAAGTAATCAGCCCTGATCGCCCTGGCCTTCTTGCCTGTATCGGGCGTATTTTTATGGATTTCGATATTCAATTGCTCAATGCAAAAATTGCGACGCTCGGTGAAAGGGTGGAAGATATTTTCTTTATTGTTGATAGCAATGGAAAGCCATTAAGCGATCCGGATCTCTGCGAGAAACTGCAACAAGAAATCCGCGAGCAATTAGATAAACGCGTCGATAAACACTAATTCTACTGATATACGATTATGAATCCGGATCTTGACCGCTTACACCCCTACCCGTTTGAAAAGTTAGCTGCACTCAAAGCTGCCGTCTCTGCACCGAGTGATGTAAAAGATATCATGCTGTCGATTGGCGAGCCTAAACATGAACCACCAGCATTTGTTTTGGATACGCTGGTAAAAAATCTCAATAAACTATCCAATTATCCAACGACAAAGGGTCTGCCGGAGCTGCGTAACGCAATCGCTCACTGGGCAAGTAGGCGCTTCCAATTAACAGCAGGTACTTTTACTGCAGAACATCATGTACTGCCTGTTAATGGTACTCGCGAGGCTTTGTTTGCGTTTGCACAAGCAGTTATTGATCACCGCAAACCAGATGCACTAATTGTATCGCCCAATCCGTTTTATCAAATATACGAAGGTGCGGCACTTTTATCTGGTGCTGAACCCTACTTTTTGAATTGCACGCCTGAGAATAATTTTATTCCCGATTTTGCGTCCGTACCCGCCACTATATGGGAACGCTGTCAATTATTATTTATCTGCTCTCCCGGAAACCCGACGGGTGCCGTTATGAGCACAGCCCAACTAAAAGAACTGATTTCTCTCGCGGATCAATACGATTTTGTCATCGCATCTGATGAATGCTATTCCGAGCTTTACTTTGATGAAAAAAATCCCCCTGCGGGGTTGTTACAAGCTTGCGCAGAATTGGGGCGCAATGACTTTGCCCGCTGCGTGGTTTTCCATAGTTTATCCAAGCGTTCGAACTTACCTGGATTGCGTTCCGGCTTTGTCGGTGGCGATGCAAAAATTCTGGAAAAATTTTTGCTATACCGCACTTATCACGGCTGTGCCATGCCTGTGCCAACACAGCTTGCCAGTATTGCTGCATGGGAGGATGAAACCCATGTGATCGAGAACCGTGATGCCTATCGTCAGAAATTTGATGCCGTATTGGAAATATTGGATGGTGTATTAGACGTAGCAAAGCCCGATGCGAGTTTTTATCTCTGGCCTAAAACACCAATCAAGGGCGAAATTTTTGCACAACAATTATTTGCGCAGCAAAAAGTAACGGTATTACCCGGTAGTTTTTTAGCGCGTGAAGCACAGGGTATTAATCCAGGCGAAGATTATGTGCGTATGGCACTAGTAGCGCCGCTAGCTGAATGCATCGAAGCAGCGCAACGGATTAAACAATTTGTGAAATCACTGTAATTATTTGGCACAGTCTATGGATTCAACAAAAAATTTATCCAAAGCTGAACGTGTAGACTTTATTTTACAAAAGTTGCAGGCGTTGTATCCGCAACCACCGATTCCGTTGCAGCATAAAGATGCATACACATTACTCATTGCTGTACTGCTGTCAGCGCAATGCACGGATGAGCGGGTAAATACTGTTACTCCTGCACTTTTTGCACTGGCTGACAATCCGTATGACATGGCAAAAGTGCCAGTAGAAAAAATTCAGGAAATCATTCGTCCTTGCGGATTATCGCCACAAAAGTCAAAAGCAATTTCTGTGTTATCACGTATGCTGGTAGAGGAATATGGCGGGCAAGTTCCAGAAGATTGGGATGCACTGGAGCGATTGCCGGGTGTAGGTCACAAAACTGCGAGCGTTGTGATGAGCCAGGGTTTCGGCCATCCCGCATTTCCGGTTGACACACATATCCATCGGCTTGCGCAGCGCTGGGGTCTGACCAATGGCAAAAACGTGGTACAGACGGAAAAAGATTTGAAACGGCTGTTTCCCATGTCCAGCTGGAATGCGCTACATCTGCAAATTATTTATTACGGCCGCGAATATTGTTCGGCGCGCGGATGCGATGGAACTGTTTGCGAAATATGCACAACCTGTTATCCGAACCGCAAAAAACCCAAAATTGTACTGAAGCCTTAAGATTATGATTACGCTCTACGGTATTAAAAATTGCGATACAGTAAAAAAAGCCCGCACTTGGCTTGAAAAAAATGCTATCACCTATCAATTTCATGACTTTCGCGCAGATGGATTGGAACCACAACAGATTAAAAACTGGATTGATGCATTAGGGTTGGACGCGCTCGTCAATAAACGCAGCACTACCTGGAAAGAACTGGATGATGCGACCAAACAACAATTTACCGCAGATGCAGTCAATATAATTCTGGCGAACCCAACCTTGATAAAACGCCCATTACTGGATACCGGCAAACAACAGTATGTCGGCTTCAAAGAAACAGAATACCGCACTCTTTTTAATTAATTTTTTGAAATACAGCAGGAATGATCATGACTCAACTTTATGCACTCGGTTTAGGTATTGGTACGCAAAACGCAAAAGGCGAATGGCTGGAAGTATTTTATGCAAAACCGATACTCGCACCGTCTGAAGCAAGTGCCCGTGCTGTTGCCAATATCGTAGGCTACAGTGAAGGCAATCAGGCAATTGCCATCAGCAACAACCAAGCAAGTGAAATCGCCCAGGCATTAACGATTGCGGGCGATACCGAACACGCAGAAATTGCCAAAGCATTGACCAATAGCAAGCGTCCTCTGGTAGCAACCCTGCTTGCAACGGATACCAATCCTGCGTCCGTACCGGAAGGTTATTTAAAATTACATTTGTTATCACACCGCTTGGTAAAACCACACAACACTGTGTTAGCGGGTATTTTTGGTGTGCTGCCAAATGTGGCATGGACAAACCAAGGCGCTATCGATGTAAACGAATTACCTGCCCGCCAATTACAAGCACGTCTGAACGGCGAAGAACTGGAAGTATCCTGCGTGGATAAATTCCCCAAAATGACCAACTATGTCGTACCCAAAGGCGTACGTGTTGCGCACACTGCACGCGTGCGTTTGGGAGCATATCTGGGTGAAGGCACCACCATCATGCATGAAGGTTTTGTCAACTTTAACGCAGGCACCGAAGGCCCTGCGATGATTGAAGGGCGTATCTCTGCAGGTGTATTTGTCGGCGCAGGTTCAGACTTGGGCGGCGGCAGTTCAACAATGGGCACGCTCTCGGGCGGTGGCAATATTGTTATCTCCGTGGGTAAAGAATCCCTGATCGGTGCTAATGCTGGAATTGGTATTCCATTGGGCGACCGCTGCAAAGTAGAATCCGGCCTCTACGTCACTGCTGGAACCAAAGTCGTTGTGTTGGACGAAGCAGGCAACGAAGTGAAAACACTTAAAGCCCGCGAACTTGCAGGCGTATCGGATTTGGTATTCCGCCGCAACTCTATAACCGGCCGAGTAGAAGTTGTTACGAACAAAAGCGCATTGCAATTAAATACTGCATTGCACGCGAATTAATGTTCTGAAAAGCATTTTTAAGGGCGCATGAATTGCGCCCGATTTTATAAACTACATAAATTAATAACCACGCACATCTTGATGTGCATCACAGAGGCGAGAATCATGGGCGCACAGTGGAAAGCCAAACATAAAGAAGAAGCGGCGAATGCCAAAGGTAAATTATTTACCAAACTCACCAAAGAAATTATGGTTGCTGCACGCAACGGCGCTGATCCGGACATGAACCCACGCTTGCGCCTCGCGGTTGAAGCAGCAAAAAAAGCATCGATGACTCGCGAGACATTAGAACGCGCGATCAAAAAAGGCTCCGGCCAACTCGATGGCAACATCAACTATGAAAAAGTAGTCTATGAAGGTTACGCACCGCATCAGGTTCCTGTCATCGTTGAATGCCTTACCGACAACGTAAATCGCACCATCTCCAACATTCGTGGTTTATTCCGCAAAGGTCAGTTGGGTACGTCAGGTTCTGTTTCGTGGGATTTTGATCACTTGGGTATTATTGAAGCCAGCCCAGCCAATAAAGATGCCGATCCGGAAATGGCGGCAATTGAAGCCGGTGCGCAAGATTTCGAAGCCGATGAAGACGGTACTGCAACTTTTTACACCGATTTAACTGATTTGGATTTGGTTCAAAAAGCCCTACCTGCACAAGGCTTCACCGTAGTATCTGCAAAGCTCGGTTACAAACCGAAAAACCCGGTAAGCTTATCCGGTGAAGCACTGGAAGAGGTGGAATCCTTCCTCGCTGCCATCGATAACGACGACGATGTACATGAGGTTTATGTGGGGCTGGCAGGCTAACTACCAGCATTACACGAAGGATCGAAATTAACGCGCAGAGCCCTGCAGTTTTAAAAAAACAAAGCCTGATGTCCGCAGCAAATAGTGTGAGCACACATAAGCGACAACAGGTTTTGCCTATCTGTGACATGACATGCTCACCAGCAGCCAAAACACGCGTTCAATCCAGTAAATCCAGAGTTAATGCAAATCGAATAGCGATAACAAGATTTACTTCAGCTCCATTTTTTGTTCGCCACAGCGGCTACACTTGAAAAGTGTCACTAACTTTCCCTGCTTTACATCAAACTGATTATCTTTTATCACAACCCACTTATGAAAGCCGCTGCGGCATAATGTTTTACCCTTATGCTTATCAAAAGGGCTCGGCTTTTTAAACTGAACGACATCGCCCATCGCAAATCACGTGCGCGGCAAAGTTACGCCACGTTGACCCTGATATTTCCCTCCACGGTCTTTGTAGGATGTTTCGCAAATTTCATCTGATTCAAAAAACAACATTTGCGCAACACCTTCATTGGCATAAATTTTAGCGGGAAGCGGTGTTGTGTTGGAGAACTCAAGGGTTACATGCCCTTCCCATTCAGGCTCAAGCGGCGTCACATTAACAATAATTCCACAACGTGCATACGTCGATTTACCCAAACATACGGTCAGAATATTGCGAGGAATTCTAAAATATTCAACAGTTCGCGCTAGCGCAAAAGAATTTGGAGGAATGATGCAAACATCACTTTTAATATCGACAAAACTTTTTTCATCGAAATTTTTAGGATCGACTACTGTTGAATGAACATTTGTAAAAATTTTAAATTCATCAGCACAGCGAACATCATAGCCATAGCTGGACGTGCCGTAAGAAACTATCCTTTGACCCGCCGCATCGTAACGAATCTGCCCCGGTTCGAAAGGCTCGATCATGCCATGCTCTTCAGCCATACGGCGCATCCACTTGTCAGATTTGATGCTCATAGTCACCCCAGAGGTAAATAATTAAATGGCGCGCATCATAGCGTTTTTCGATGTAGAAAAATACCGGTACTCAAATGCTAACTAGCCCCTCTGGACTCGTCCACCAACCTAAACGCCATTCCTAAACCTGATGAGGTCAACTGCTGAGCCGTGTCTTTTTGCGCCTCGGAAATTACCCCCTTACTCTCTCCAGTCTGCCCGATTGTAAGTAGGGTTGCACGCAAGACCTGTAAAGCAGCAAGCTGCTGATCAATATGTAAAACCTTCTGATTAACCAACTGATTGGCATGCTCAGAACTATATGCTGAGGGATTATTATAGAGCGCCAGCAGCTCCCGACATTCCGCCAGCGTAAAACCCGCTATTCGACCCTGCTGCAGGAGACGCAACTGCGCTATTTCATATCCAGAATAAAACCGGTAATCATTGCCCTCTTGTCGCTTAGGCACCACCAAACCAATTTCCTCATAGTAACGGATAGTTTTACCGGGCAAGCCACACGCTTCAGAAGCCTGGCTGATATTCATACATCCCTCCTATTTGAACATTTCCGACAAAAAACCTTACTGTAAATGTAACGTTTGCCAGAAAAGCATTCTTTTTACTACATTTAATTACAAAAAAGAAACTTTAAGCGCCACAAATTCATAAAAAATATATATAATAAGCGCCAGCTGATGCAGCTGAAAAACCAATAAAGATAATAAAATCAAATACTTATTAATTATATTTGACAAACTTAATTAATAATACAGAATAACTGAATAGATTTTATCCTTGCAATGTGGTTTTTCACCTGAAGGACAATATATGGAATACCTTGATCTCAATCATCCTGAATGGCAAAGAATGTGGGACGAACTGGCCAGCTATCGCCTCAATGATGGCGACGCATTGTGCGTACATGAAGGAAGCTGCTGGGAATATATGGGCTCCACAAGTGATCATCACCACTTACGTCATGCATGTCATCCAATAACCAACAAAACCGAGTACATGTACATCGAACGCGCTGGAGCAGCATTGCGTTGGGCCTGATGTCATCAGGATGAAACCTTCCCCCTTGAAATCAATATCACAACCTGAATCACACCCTCTCTTTTGATACACAGTCAATACTGTAATTCACACCACTATTGCCACAAAAATGTGGTAATGTGCAGCAGAATTTGAGCAGGGATATCAACCGTAAAAGCCAGCAACAAAAAGTCTGTTGTTGGCCAACCGTCGCAACATTATTTAATAGAATAACAATGAAACGCTTCGCCTTATTTGTAGGTATTGGTGGAATTTCCACCCTGATTCAGTTTTTATTACTGATCTTGTTTGTAGAAAGCCGCCTGCTCCCGGAGGTGTTTGCCTCAGCTGTAGGCTATGTGCTTTCTTCAATTTTTAACTACTGGGCGAACTACCACTATACATTCCAGAGCACTAGCAACCACGCGCACACTATTCCCAAGTATGCGCTAGCGGTTGGCATAGGCTTATCAACAAACACATTGTTGTTTGCCGCTTTTTTATGGTTATTCGATAACTATCTCGCCCTCCCTTGGGTCGAGCACTATTTGGTTGCCCAATTTCTCGCTACTGGAATTACCGTGGTCTTGAATTTTGTGGTGCATAAGTTCTGGATTTACAGGAGTCATTAAAATGACATCAACAATTCCATCGCTTGCCGTTGTTATTCCCTGTTACAACGAAGAAGAGATGTTGCCCAAAACATTGGCGACCATGCTATCACTGCGCGAATCCATGATAGCCAAAGGAAAAATTAATGAAGCATCCAAAATTTATTTGGTCGATGATGGTAGCAAAGATAAAACCTGGAAAATTCTCGCCCAAGCAGCAGCTGAAAATAGTGCACTGGTAGCGATTAAACTGTCGCGAAATAAAGGTCATCAGAATGCGCTTTATGCCGGTCTTTGCACCACTACGGAAGACATCACAGTAAGTATCGACGCAGACCTACAAGATGACCCGCAGAATATTGAAGCAATGGTCGATGAATACCTCAAAGGTAACGATGTTGTATATGGAGTCAGGTCAGCACGCCATACAGATACATTTTTCAAACGCTTCACCGCTGAAGGTTACTATCATGTGATGAAAAAAATGGGAGTCGATCTGGTGTTCAACCATGCCGACTTTCGTCTACTGTCACGTCGCGCATTAGAGTCTTTAAAAGAATACGATGAATCCAATTTGTTCTTGCGCGGAATTGTGCGCGAAGTTGGCTACCCATCGAGTATTGTGGAATACGAACGCCAAGCGCGCGAAGCAGGAGAAAGCAAATATCCATTGAAAAAAATGCTCTCTTTTGCATGGAAAGGAATTACTGCATTCTCTACTGCTCCGCTTCGCATGATCACATGGTTAGGTCTGCTTTCAGGATTTGCATCGTTTGCGCTAATTGCTTGGGTTTTGGCGGTACGTCTACTGACCGATAACGCAACACCTGGCTGGGCCTCTGTTTTACTTCCTTTATTATTTATCGGCAGTGTGCAATTGATTTGCTTGGGAATTATTGGCGAATATTTGTCAAAAATTTACGAAGAAGTGAAGCGTCGCCCTAAATTTCATATCAGCGATATTGTTAACCGAAGTAATAAATAGACGACCACATTTACCAATAAAAGGTTGCATAAAATAAAATGAATAATTCAACTGATGCTACTGACGAAGTCAAAACACACTCGCAATTGGCTGATACCACAGCAGCACTTACACCAGAAACTCCACAACCTGCTATTACGTTTCCGGAAATCAAACCGCTGGCATTAGGTGAAGCCAATAGCAACCGTTATATCCTGCATAGCTATATCGTTCTGGCCATTACAGCCAATTTTTTGTTGTTATTTTTAAAAGGATACAGCCAAGATCTTGGCTATTGGCAAGATTGGGTTCGACAGCTGTCAACCACTGGTTACGATGGTTTTAATGGTAACTACCCTCCGTTTTACATTCATTGGCTATATATAGTTGGGCAATTCTATAACGTTGCAGGCATACCACTTGAGCATAATAATTTTTTAAAGTTTCTTACCCAATTACCAGTTAACGCTTTTCATTGCCTGCTGGTTGTTTTAGTACATAGTCAATTACAGCGCTTTCGTAGCCCGCGTCATCTCACTCACACTATCTTATTATTTACAGCGATTAACCCTGCCATTTTGGTGAATGGCCCTATTTGGGGTCAGGTTGATTTGATTCCTGCCACAATGGTGTTCTGTGCTCTCCTGCTCACCACTTATCAACGTTATGCATATCTTGCCATTCCTGTTTTTGCGTTGTCGTTATTGACCAAATTTCAAATGATTGCATTTGCACCTGTATTTGGTTTTCTTTTTTTCTGTAATATCGGGAAAAATATTCTAGGTATTTTTATTTCTTTATTGGTTGGCGCTCTTGTTTTTATGCCATCAATTTTAGCTGGTCACTTCTGGCAGTCTGTCAGTCAAGCTTATATCGACACACTTGGCCAATATCCGATGACAACCTTTAATGCTGCCAATATCTGGATATTATTAACAGGAAATGTTGCACCAGACAGCATCATCTTATTTGGTGTGGCAGCTGATTCTGTATTTGCCACAATATTTACCGCCAAATATTTTGGCATGTTATTGTTTTCTTTAACGGCTCTGGCTGTGTTTTTCCAAGGAATACATTTTTTCATTAAAAACGGATCGCAAATTAGTGGTCGTCAATTGTTATCGCAAGCATTTTTTTCAGCTACGATTTGTGCATTAGCTTTTTTTGCATTATTGCCTGCAATGCACGAACGCTATCTCTTCCCCGCTGTCGTGATGGCACTTGCATACAGTGCAGTAACACAACAAAAGCTATTGTATCCGATAGTTATCAGCCTGCTCTGCAGCTTGAATATGTTGATCATCCTTGAGATCAACGGCTCGGACATATGGTTCGGACTCGCATGGGGGACAATGGCGTTGCTTTTGATAGCAATTATCGACCTCCTCATAAATGGAAAAGCATTTCATTGGCTTAAAAAAATAGCGCTTTTTACACTGAAAATTCCCATTGTTTCTTTATGGTTTTTTTTGTTAACCACAGTATTAATGACTAAATGCTTTTTTGATCGATTCCATATTCACGAGATCGAACTGGCAGAAAATCAAATATTTTTGACCGCGCTCCCGTTGGTTTACGCCAGACAAGATCACGGCACAATGGCCTTGAATCGTAGCTTCGATGGTAACCATCTTTCTATCGCTAACCGTCGTTACGCCCAAGGCATAGGCACACATGCCAGCTCTGACATTCAATATCAACTACCGCCAGATGCAGCAGAGTTCAGTTTTATCGCTGCCTTGGATGATGAGGTGGGAACATCCGATGTTCAATTTTCTGTATGGGGTGATGACAAACTGCTGTGGGAGTCGCCGCCCATTTTTGGTTACGAGCGAACTATTCCTGTGACCACAATCGATGTTCGGAACGTACAGAAACTAACACTAAAAGTAGCCCCCCTTAAAGATGACAAATGGGACCATGCCAACTGGGTAAATACTGTGATTACAATTACCCCAAAAGTAACCAATCAAGAACAAGCTGCACCTGTTAGCGAGTAAAGGTGAGATTTTATGCGTGAGCGAATTTTAATAATTATCCCTGCTTACAACGAAGAAAAAAATATTCGCAAGGTTATTCAGTCATTGAAAAATGCGAATCCAGACTACGAATGTCTGGTTGTCAATGATGGTTCCAAAGATGATACACAGCGCGAAGCGGAAGCAAATGGATTAGCCACTGTTATTCAACTGCCTGCCAATCTTGGCATCGGTGGCGCAGTGCAAACAGGGTTTAAGTACGCATTCTATAAGGATTTTGATTATGCTATTCAGTTTGATGGTGATGGACAACACCTTGCCAGTGAAATTCCTAAAATTTTAGCTCCGCTACAACAAAATCAAAGTGATGCCTGTATAGGCTCCCGCTTTGTTGAAAAAACACAAGGATTCCAATCTACATTTATGCGCCGCGTGGGCATCCGTATTTTTGAGTTAATGAATAGAGTTTTAATCCGAAAAAAAATTACAGATAGTACATCTGGTTTTCGTGCTTACAACAAGCAAGCTATAGCATTTCTTGCCTCCAACTATCCCACTGATTACCCCGAGCCCGAAACTATTATTTTGCTAGGCAAAAATGATTTCCGCATTCAGGAAGTGTCTGTAGAGATGGTAGAGCGGCAAGGTGGAGAATCTTCTATATCGGGGCTCAAATCAGCGCACTATATGATCAAGGTAATCTTGGCGATGGTCATGACATCCCAACGGCAAAAAATTCGCAGGAGTTCGTTATGATTAATACTTTATGGACAAGCCTACTCGAAAACCGCATCCAGCTTTTTTCCATTACCGGCAGCCTGATATTATTTTTATTTATACTCCGGTTAGTAAAACGCAAAAAGTTAAAAGAAGAATACTCGTTGTTATGGATCGGCTTCGGCTTTATTTTTATTTTATTGTCTCTCTTTAAACCATTACTTGAAGTGGTGGCAGATATTCTTGGCATATTATACGCACCCGCTGCACTATTGTTGCTATTGGTTATCTCCGTGTTTTTTATACTCATCCAATTTTCAATCGTTATATCAAAACTCGCCGAAAGCAATAAAAATTTGATTCAGGAAGTAGGTATTCTCAAGGCCGAGCTTAAAAAACTACAAACCTTAGCTAAGGACAAAGAATAAAATGAAACGCCTGCTAGTAGGATTAGTAAAATCAAAAACGTTGTATTTGCTCGTAGTAAGCATAGGTCTTTTAGTATTTCTTTTACAAAACATACAGCCCTCTTTTTCTAACTTTTCGTTGACGACTCCGTCAGGACAAGTGCAGCCCATTGCGGAACCTGGATTTATGCAATCCAACGAGAGCGGGATTTATCGCCTAACTGGAACACTGACCTTAGGTACATACACCAGCACTTTACTGCGCATTATTCCTGATGATGAGATTTACTCGCTGATAATTAACCAACGACCAGTAGATATCAGCATGATTCCGCTCCATGAGCGACGCGATTACAGCAAAGGTTTTACTTACGAGCTGAAAGATTTTCTTCAGCCAGGTGATAACCAAATAGAAGTTCATTACATGGATCAGGGAGGCCTTATGGGAATAGTCATCAGTGCCGAAACCAGCCCTCGCATCACACTGTTTGCTTATATTTTGTTTACTGTCATCGCATTATTATTAGCAATAAAAATTGCAAACCTCTGTAAATTGAGCACACCCCTTAAGGTGCTTTTCATCGGTGCATTGCTGATTCGGTTGGCGTACTTCTCAGTGACACCTGCTGATGTGCGGGAACATGATTTGGGAGATCATATCGGGTTCACTGAATATCTTACCCAACACTGGGCTCCACCGCCTGTTGATTACGCTGTAGGTGGTGCATTTTTTCACCCTCCACTTTACTACTATACGGGCGCTATTGTTTACAAAGCGACACAGTTGTTCGAACCCAATAATAAAGTCGTTATTTATCGCATCCAACAGGTGCTTGTTCTGGTTTATTCAATGGGGTTTGTATTGTTTGGATTGCTAATTCTTAACGAATTATTAAATCTCTATCGCAGACCACAAGATTCATTAGACACGCACGCACAAGAAGCACAAGAAGTACAAGAAGTACAAGAAGTACAAGAAGTACAAGAAGTACAAGAAGTACAAGAAGTACAAGAAGTACAAGAAGTACAAGAAGTACAAGAAGTACAAGAAAAATCTGGTCTTTTATCCCGTGCGTATCAATCGTTTATCAACGACAAACTCCTGTGGGTTATCGGCGCACTCTTCGCATTCTGGCCTGTCGCTATTATTCATTCTGTGCGGATTGGAAACGATCCACTACTTTACTGCCTCTATGCCGCGAGTCTTTACTACATTATTCGCTGGTATAGACACGATAAGAAGCGTGATCTGATGATCGCCAGTATTATCGGAGCAGCCGCTATTATTACCAAAGCAAACGGAGAAATCCTGATTGCTGTATTGGGTGTTATTGGCCTCTATAAAATGATCAAAAGCCAGCAATGGGCAATGTACACCAAGATGGCGATACTTCCTTGCATCATCATGGTTACTGCTGTCGGAATTACCGTTGGACCTGCGTTAATACTCAAGCTGGAAGGCAAGCGTGATAAGTTGTATATCGATAATATCGATGGACTCTCACACGCCAATCTCGTAGGCAACACCGCTTCTAATTATTTTTGGTTTGATGCCAAAATTTTCATCACTGAACCGTTTACTGATCCTTATGATGACCGCATGGGGCGTCAATTTTTTTGGAATTATCTCGGCAAAACAGGGTTATTCGGCGAGTTCAAATATCCGGCACCATTATCAATCAACACTGCAGTTGCGAGTAGCTTCCTCGCTGTGCTGATGTTTATTTATATGCTCGCTGGTATTTATTACATGCTGAAAGACGATTTTAAACGGATGGCTCCCATTTTACTGTCCGGTTTCTTTTTGTGGGCGGGCGTAACCTATATGCGGATGACATTCCCAGCCAATATCGATTTCCGTTACATAGTGCCAATATTAATAACTTTTTGTGCACTTTATGCGGTGAGTATTATTAAATTCCAACAGTCTGGTGCAACGCGCATGGCAAACATAGGGCTGACTATGTCTGCGTTGTTTACCTTGTCTGGTATTTTATTTATTACTGGAGTCGTCACTCACTAACAGTAATCATTTATTAACAGGAACCCGCGCCTCGCGCGCGGCCACTCCTGTGTACAGCCATTTGCCTTGCTTCCACCTCCAGCGTTTTATCAACGCACGAATAAATTCATCCATTACCGCTGCAATTAATAACCCATAGAGACCAAGGCCAAAAGGAATCGCCAGCACATAGGCAACAGGAACAGAGAAAAGCCAAATTACGCCGATGCTGGATATTGATGTAAACGCCGCATCACCAGTGCACCGTAAAGCGCTTCCGACAATAATATTAACGGTGCGCCAAGGCTCAGCCAAAAAGCTCAATAAAAATGCCCATAGCCCGATCGCAATAACCTCAGGATCACTGCTGAATAATGCCAATATTTGCTGATTGAATAGCAACCACATCAATGCCAAAGCGGTTGTGCCTATTAGTGAAGTCTTTAAGCTTTGCTTAAGCTGCACATTTACCAGATCAAATTCTTTGCGACCCACACGCTGGGCAATAATTGCTTCTGTCGCCATCCCAATGGCAATCGAAATCATCAAACAAAACAAGAATGTATTGTATGCGTAGACTTTAACCTTCAATGCAAGATCACCCACCTCTGCCGCAATCCAATTCAATGCAATCATATAAGCCTGAAAAGACATTGGCTCTAGAATAGAGGGAGCCGCAATCATAATAATGGGTGTCATCAACAGGGAAAAATTTTTCCATCCTTCGCGTAAAGGAATATGGATATGTAATTTAAAGTGCACCACTGTCATCACAAACAATAAACTGGCTGCAGCTGAAATAATACTGGCAATGGCAACACCAACAACGCCTGTTGGTGGAATACCCATAAACCCGTACACGGCAATAAAATTACCCATCACATTCGTGACAAACAAAATAATGTTGCTATAGGTGTTCCATTGCGGCTCACCATAAATATTCAAAATGGTTTGATAAATAACACGGCAACCCCACAGCGCCACCATCCAACCAATAACAGATAAATAGGTACGCGCATGCTGTTCTACTTCACTACTAAGTGACATAGCAGAAGCAATAGACGGGCCGCCGTAATTAACGGCAAATGCCGCAATCAGCGCGAGTATCACAACAAAAATCGTATATGCCGCAATCGTCGCGTTTCCACGCTCATAATCATTAGCACCAATTCTCTGGCTCGCGATACTGGCACCTGCAAATGCACTGACAATCAAAAATGCGTTGGCGACAAACACCAATGGCGTGATCGCACCAACCGCTGCAGCTGCACTATCGGAAATGCGGCTGAGGAAATACATATCAACTAAAGGGATCGTGTAGGTCACTGCCTGATCAAGAAACATAGGGCGGCTCATGCCCCACAGCCCTTTATCAAGCACACGACTTTGCGGTACCGGTTTACGTACTGAACTCATAAATATGCAATGCGAAAAGAGAAGGGATAACCATCGGGTGCCAATTCAAACCTGAATTCACACCCGAGGAATTGGCAAGATCAGGCTGCCTCGCGTAGCACTACTGCAGGAGGAGTAGTCACTACATGCCGACAACCCATATAGCCTAGCGCAGAAACAAAAATAGCGCCGCTCACAGGGGAAAGTATCCAAAATAGGTAATGTGGTTGGATAGGTGTTTCAAGTACAAAGGTTTGCAAGCTGATAAGCAGGATTTCAGTTCCTATAATGGCGATTAGTCCGGCCAGAAAACCGAGAATCGCAAATTCCACGCAAATGCTGCCCACAATTAACTGGCGAGAACTTCCCAACGCACGCAACAATCCTGCTTGTTGCTTACGAGCAGCAATACTTCCCATTACTGCGGCGAATAGCACCAGACAGCCGCCAATTAACGTAAGCCACAACACCAGTAAAACACCATCGCTTACTTGATTCACGATTGAGCGTATTTGCTCAATAATTCGATCCAATTCCATTAGCAAAATCGTTGGATGGTCATGCAGCAACGTATTGATAAATGATTTTTGCGAAGCGGGTAAATAGATGCTGGTAATGTAGGTGGGTGAGTAGGCATCCAAAGAACCCGGCTCGAAAATAAAAAAGAAATTAGGTCTCATGCTGCGCCAGTCCAAACTGCGAAAGCTGGCAACTTGGGCATGCATTTCCAATCCACCGAATGAAAATTGTAATTTGTCACCCAATTTCAAACCAATTTCTTTCGCGGTTTCCACTTCTACCGATACGCCGGGAAGATCAGCTGCGCCGCGTTGCCATTGGCCCCACCACACACCTTCCAGAATTTTATTATCGGCCGCCAAATTTTCTGCCCAGGTTACGTTTAACTCACGACGCAATGCGTTACTTGTCGTGCGTTGTTCCTCTGTTGTCTCTACGTCATTGATATGTGTCAAGCGGGCGCGCATCATCGGATAAATGGGTTCAGGGCGTATGTTGGCATCCTGCAACAGTGTTTTTACTTGTGGCAATTCATCAGGCGGAATATTTACCAGAAAATGATTGGGTGCATCATCAGGCACCTGCACTCTCCACTCTTCGATTAATGAAGTGCGAACAATGGTCAGCGTAAATAGCAGCATGATGGCAATTGAAAATACTAAAATCTGGATAAGGCTCTGACCACGATTACGCTGCAAATTGGCAAACGCCAAACGCCAGAATCCCCCCAGGTTTACAGCCCAACGTCGGCTCAACATCAACAACCCATATGCGACAATAAAGGTAGTTGCAATAACAGCCAGCAGCGCGCCGCTGATACTAAGGGCAAGTTCAAGATCGCGACCAAATAAAACAACCAACGTTAGTACCGCAAACAATGCAAGTGAAGCTTGTGTCCACACATGGGTTGTATTGACTGCCAGTTCACGACGCAAAATTTTCAGTGGTGGGACAGTTGGCAAATACCAAAGCGCTGGCAGCGCAAAAAAAACCAGACACATCAGGCCACTAAAAAAACTCAACGCGTAAGGATAAATGCCCGCAGCACCTAGTCGGATTTGATAGGCCTCTTGCAAACTGATTGCAATCATCTGTTGCAAAAAATAACCTAGTACTAACCCCAAGAGTGATGCAATCGCACCGAGAAAAAAGAGCTGTGTGAAATACAGAGTGCGAATACGGGTAGCACTTGCCCCCAAACTTTTCATTAATGCTACTTGATCGGTATGACGGCCAGAAAACTGCCGCGCGGCAATTGCAATTGCAACACCCGATAACAGAACTGCTATCACTGCCGATAACAATAAAAATTGTTTGCTGGTTTTTAGTGTGCGCCCAACACGCTCTTGTGCGGAATCGATATCCACCAATCGTTGATGCTTATTTAACTGGGGCTTCAGCTGCTCAATAAATTCTTTTAGCTGCTGGGTATTATCGCTTGCGACCAACCATTGGTAATCAACGCGGCTACCCGGTTGCACTACTTGGGTTTTTAGTAAATCTGCAATGTTCATGATGAGACGAGCGCCCGTCATACTAAATGGACTCGCGCTGTCTGGTTCACGAATCAATACATGTGTGATTGTTAATTCGTACTCACCCACTGCGACCTTATCGCCTAACTTGACACTTAAAAGCGGCAAAAGTCGTGAATCAACCCATACCTCTCCGGGGGCCGGAATCGCTTTAGCAATTTCGATATCGCTGGTGTTGATTGCAAATGGCACACGGCTGATTTCAAATTGCCCACGTAAGGGGTAGCCATTATCAACAGCTTTGACGGATGCAAGATGCATTTCATCGCCAGCAAACACCATGGAAGAAAAAAGTACTGCCTGGGTTTGGCGTATTTGTTCTTGCTCGGCAGCGATGCTCCAATCGTTATTATGCGGCTGGGAACCTCGTACAATATAATCCGCACCCAATACACTGTTACTTTCACTGATTAATGTCGATTCCAGTCTGCCGGTAAAAATGGCTATTCCACTCAGCACTGATACCGCCAAAACAAGTGACAGCCCAAGCAGCCTTAACTCACCACTGCGCCAATTGCGTTTTAATAATTGGATTGCCAGCATGCATTACTCCCTGCGCGATACAATCGCGCCCGCTGCAATTTCAATACGCCGTTGACATAACTGCGCAAGACGTTCTTCATGCGTAATCAAAATCAACGTCGTGCCCTGTGCGCGATTTAATTCAAATAATAATTCGATAATACGTGCACCTGTTGTTGAATCCAGATTGCCGGTTGGTTCATCGGCAAACAAAATTCGCGGCTCGCTCGCGAAGGCACGGGCAATTGCTACGCGCTGCTGCTCACCACCCGATAGTTGCTGGGGATAATGATGCAAGCGCGCATCCAGCCCGACACGCTGTAAAAATTCTTTTGCTTTCTGCTGGGCAGCTTTATTGCCACGCAGTTCCAATGGCAACATGACATTCTCCAAAGCAGTCAGGCCAGGCAACAATTGGAATGATTGGAAAATAAAACCGACATTCTGTGCACGCACTGCCGCCCGCCCCTCTTCATCCAGCTGCGACAAATTAGTGCCATTTAAAATAACATCACCACTTGAGGGAACATCCAGACCGGCAAGTATTCCAAGTAGGGTGGATTTACCAGAACCTGACGCACCGGTAATCGCCAAAGATTCCCCCGCATTAACAGACAGGGATATAGGGTGCAGGATAAGTAATTCCCCTTCCTGAGTGGGAACCCGTTTTGTAACCGCATTAGCCTCTACCATCAGGGTTAATGAAGCACTACCCAATGGGGAGATTTGACTGGCGGGCGAAGAGACTTGACTGGAAAGCGCAGACATATTTGATTAACCTGTGGCAGATTGATGAAGACCATTCTATTGGCAGAGGATTTTGTTAACCATGCAAAAATTGCACATTTACGTGTTTTTACTCCTGACGTTTGTCACCAATGTTGTGTTGGCACAAACAGCCCCCGCTAAAATTTTGATTATGGGGGACAGCTTAAGTGCAGGTTACGGGATTGATATTCAACAAGGTTGGGTTAATTTGCTCGAAGCTGAATTGAAAAAAAACTACGACATCAAAATGATTAATGCGAGCGTCAGTGGTGAAACCAGTTCGGGCGGAAAAGCGCGCCTACCCGCATTACTTGAAGAACACAAACCGGATATTGTTGTACTGGAATTGGGCGGCAATGATGGCTTAAGGGGTCAGCCTCTAAAGCTGCTGGAAAATAATTTACAATCGATGATAGATGCCAGCAAAACCGCCGGAGCAACTGTGATACTAGCCGGCATGCAAATTCCGCCCAATTATGGCTCACGTTATAGCAATCAATTTAAAGCCTTATACGTAAGCTTGGCAGAAAAAAATCAGACTGGATTAATTCCTTTTTTGCTGGAAGGTATTGGAGGCAAATCTGAACTTATGCAGCGCGACGGAATCCATCCTACCGCCGAAGCACAGTCCCTTATCGTGAATAACGTGTTACCTGAAATTAAAAAGGCATTACAGCCTTGAATTTGATTTATCAACAAGCCGCTTAATTAAGTGGCTCAAGATACTCCACCATTAATTGCAAATTGGTATTACCGCGAAACTCATTAACATCCAATTTATAAGCGACACGTACACGCTGGATATTAGGATTAGGCCACACGTCGGTATCTACATTAAACGCAATGGCATCGACAAGCTGCTGTCCTTTTTCATCTATCGCAAGCGTCATCTTTAAATGTTTTTCTCCCACTTTACGCTGCTGCAACAAAAAAAACTCGCCATCAAACAATGGTTCTGGAAAATGCTGACCCCAAGGGCCCGCCTCACGCAATTGTACCGCCAACTGCAATGACAATTCTTGTGCTGCTAATTCGCCATCACTAATAACCACGGCTTGTAAATCAGTTGCGGTTAACTGGCGGCGCACCTCTTCATCAAACGCTTGCGCAAATGCAGCAAAATTGTCACGCATTAAACTCATACCAGCAGCCATGGCGTGGCCACCAAATTTTTGTAGCAAATGAGGATATCGCGCCGCTATGGCATCCAGTGCATCGCGGATATGAAAACCAGGGACAGAGCGAGCGGAACCTTTAATCTCACCATCACCCACATCAGCAAATACAATCGTGGGGCGGTGATATTTATCTTTAATACGCGATGCAAGAATACCAATCACCCCCTGATGCCAGGTTTCATCAAAAAGACAAACGCCCCAGGGTAAACTTTCCTCATCGGCTTGCAACGTCTTTTGCAACATCGACATTGCTTCTTGCTGCATACCGGATTCGATTGCTTTGCGATCACGGTTTAAATCATCCAGTTGTGCCGCCATTTCGCGTGCGAGATTTTCACTCTCACACAGCAGACACTGAATTCCGAGCGACATATCATCCAATCGTCCTGCTGCATTTAAACGCGGCCCGAGTGCAAAACCAAAATCATTTGCCACTAATTTATGTGCTTGCTTACCTGCAACCTCCAACATCGCTTTAATACCAGGACGACAGCGTCCTGCACGAATACGCTCCAAACCTTGCGCAACTAAAATGCGGTTGTTGTGATCCAGTGGCACTACATCGGCAACCGTGCCTAATGCAACCAAGTCAAGAAAGCTCGCCATATTTGGCTCCGGAATTCCGTTTTCTTCGAACCAACCGATCTGACGCAATTCGGCACGCAGGGCATTCATCACATAAAAAATCACACCAACGCCCGCAAGATTTTTACTGGGGAACTCGCATCCGGGCTGGTTGGGATTCACTATCGCATCGGCATCAGGCAGTTCTGCTCCAGGTAAATGGTGATCGGTAACAACAACAGCAATTCCTAATTCACGCGCAGCATTCACACCTTCGATACTTGAGATACCATTATCGACTGTGATGATGATATCGGGTTGTTGTGCGGCAGCGACGGCGACAATTTCCGGTGTTAATCCATACCCATACTCAAACCGGTTAGGCACTAAAAAATCAACATTAGATAATCCCATCGCACGCAATGCCAACACGGCTAGCGCACTGCTGGTTGCGCCGTCTGCATCAAAATCACCAACAATCATTACCTTTGCTTGTGCAACTACAGCATCAGCCAACAAACTCACCGCTTCCGGCAAGCCTTTAAAATGGGGTTTTGCCAAGTGTGCCAATTGATACTGCAATTCACGCCCGTGTTGTACCCCACGCGCCGAGTAAATCCTCTGTAACAATGGATGAAGTGACTGATCAAATTGTACGAGTGCAGAGAGCTGGCGACGAAGAATAGTTTTTTGCATAGTTGTCTATAACTGTAAAGTTTTCAAAAAAACCGACGCGATTTTTTCAACAGTAGATATATTTTTCTAACCGATAGTTATATCTGTATAAAACAGGAAAATAAAAAAAGCCGCACTGGAATTACCCATGCGGCTTTTTTATATCACCACAATTTACTTGCGCACATTAGCTGCAACGAATTGCTGCACTTTGACCAAATCTTGCGGCAATACAGTGTAGCGCTCTTCACGCTCGAACAAATCTTTCATGTGATGAGGCAACTCAGGATCAGCATCTTGCCCTGCTTTGCGCACCGCTTCCGGGAATTTTGCCGGATGAGCTGTAGCCAACACAACCATCGGAATATCCTGACGGCGGCGAGTTTTACGCGCGGCATCTACGCCAATGGCAGTATGTGGGTCAAGTAAATATTCCGTGCGATCAAATACCTCACGAATCACATCAATAGTGACTTCATCACTTACACCGTGGCTGGTGAACAACTCACGCGCACGCGCCAACGCAGACTCTTTCAACGTCATACTACCTGACTTGAAATCCTCCATCAGCTGACGAATAGCAGCACCATCGCGATCATATAAATCGAACAACATACGCTCAAAGTTGCTGGATACCATAATATCCATACTCGGAGACAAGGTGTGTTGCAACTGGTGCTTGCTGTGGTCGTTGCTGCTAATGCAGCGATGCAGAATGTCATTGCTGTTGGTTGCAATTACTAATTGGTCAACAGGTAACCCCATTTTCTTCGCAAGATAGCCCGCAAAAATATCACCAAAATTGCCCGTAGGAACAGAAAATGCGATTGGACGATGCGGAGCACCCAACGCCAAGCCAGCGTAAAAATAATAAACGATCTGAGCCATAATGCGCGCCCAGTTAATCGAATTCACTGCAACCAATTGACGACCTTCGGGCAAGAAAGATTGATCACCAAAGCTTGCCTTCACCATGTTTTGGCAATCATCAAAGTTACCTTCAAGTGCGATATTAAATACATTCGGTGCAAGCACTGTTGTCATTTGGCGACGCTGCACATTCGATACGCGATTGTTCGGGTGCATGATGAAAATATCGATGTTATCGCAGCGGCGGCAGCCTTCAATCGCTGCAGAGCCGGTATCGCCAGAGGTTGCTCCCATTACAACAACTTTTTGATTGCGCTTTTTCAACAAATGATCAAGCAAGTGCCCAAGAAACTGCAACGCAAAATCTTTGAACGCGAGCGTTGGCCCCTGGAATAACTCAAGAATCCACTCGTTGTGTGCAGTTTGCACCAGCGGCGCTATAGCATCATGACGGAACGTTGAATAAGCATCTGCAATAATTTTTTTGAACTCGTCATCACTGATTGCACCAGCGACAAAGGGTTTCATCACATTGAATGCGAGCTCTTGGTATGACAGCCCAGCCCAGGATGCAATTTCTTCTTTAGAAAAGCTCGGCAGGGTTTCAGGTACGTACAAGCCACCATCAGGTGCGAGGCCTGTGAGCACGACCTCTTCAAAACTCAGCGCAGGCGCTTGGCCACGAGTACTTATATATTTCACAATAATTAACCTTTAAAAAAAATGTCGTTGCAATGTTTCTGCTCGCGCAATTATTTCAATGCTTCAACACGAATACGTTGCACAGAACCCGTTACTGAATCCAAAGCCTCAATACTACGGATTGCAGCGATCAGCTTTTTATCCTGAACTTTATTAGTTAACAAAATCAACGGAACCGTCGTTTCGCCTTCGTTCGCTTCTTTCTGGATCATCGCTTCAATACTGATCCCGGAATCACTCAAGATAGTGGCAATTTTGGACAGGACACCAGGCTTGTCTTGCGCTGACATACGTAAATAATTCGCAGTCTCTACCTCTTCAATCGACAGAATCGGTTGTGCAGAAACAAAATCCGCACCAAACCCTAAGTAAGGAACGCGATGCTCGGGCGATGCAGTTAACGTTCGTGCCACATCAACAATATCACCTACAATTGATGAACCCGTAGGCTCTGCACCTGCACCTGCACCGTAGTACATGGTCGCACCTACGGCATCGCCTTTTACCAATACCGCATTCATCACACCATCAACATTCGCTATCAAGCGTTTCTCAGGAATGAGCGTTGGATGGACACGTAACTCGATACCTTTTTCGGTACGGCGCGCAATACCCAAATTCTTGATGCGGTAACCCAGCTCTTCTGCATAAGTCACATCTTCTGTGGCAATTTTGGTAATGCCCTCAGTAAAGACTTTGTTGATCTCAAGTGGGATGCCAAACGCCAATGAAGCAAGAATCACCAGTTTGTGCGCAGCATCGATACCCTCAACATCAAATGTTGGGTCAGCTTCGGCATACCCTAAAGCCTGGGCTTCTGCCAGAACATCTTCGAATGAGCGACCTTTATCACGCATTTCGGTAAGGATGAAGTTACCGGTACCATTGATAATACCTGCCAGCCACTCAATTTTATTGGCCGCCAAACCCTCACGAATCGCTTTAATAATAGGAATACCGCCAGCAACTGCTGCCTCAAACGCGACGGTCACGCCTTTCGCTTTTGCCGCAGCAAAAATTTCATTTCCGTGGTGGGCAATCAGCGCTTTGTTGGCAGTAATGATGTGCTTGCCATTTTCAATGGCTTTAAGGATCAGATCTTTAGCAACCGTGGTACCGCCCATCACTTCAACCAACACATCAACTTCAGGATTGTTAGCAACATCAAACACATCACGGGTAACGTTATATTGTGAGGTGTCACAATTGGGGTTGTCACGACGCGCACCAATTTGCACGATGGTGATGTCACATCCGGCGCGGGCATCAATCAGCGCCTTGTTGCGCGTGAGAATATTAACTGTACCGCTGCCTACGGTGCCCAGACCGCAGATACCAATTCTTACCGGATTCAAGGTGGATTCCTCGTCAAATGCTAGTGAAATTTACGCCAATACCAAAAAAGACGGCCACCATACTCATGGTGGCCGTCAGTGTCAATTGCGCTATTGGGATGCTATCCAATATCAAAAAACATCACCGAAAATAGCCTTATAAATCAGATACCCAAGTTTTTTGCCAGATCCTCAGGAGGCATATAACCGGGTACCAATTTACCATCCGGCAAGAATAATGCCGGAGTTCCGCTAACCCCCAATTGGCCGCCCAACTGGAACTGTGCTGCCACTGGATTTTCGCAGGTAGCGCTTGGAACGGATTGGTCAGATTTAAGCTTGGTCATCGCATCTTGTTTGTCCTTGGCACACCAAGTCGAGATCAATTTGTCGGCTGATGGACTGGGGATACCTGCGCGAGGATAAGCCAAATAGCGGATCTCAATACCCAAGTCATTGTAACCAGGCTTGGTTTGGCCGCCCTCTTCATAGGCATGCATTTGGCTGTGAAGCTTGCGACAGTAACCGCAATCGATATCGGTGAAAACGTAGACAACCGCCTTGGTTTTACCTTTTGGCTTGAAATTAATACTGCTTTTTCCATCCAGAGAAGCGAGCGCCTTTTTACGCTCCTCTACAACGTAAGGGTCTTCAATTTTAGAAAACCCGGTAGAGTCAATGCCAAAAATCTCACCAGCAATAAATTTATCCCCCTCGGGAGTGACGAACAGAACAGGACCGCCTGGTACTTGAACTTGGTACAACCCTTTAATCACTGAAGGGCGAGGCTGACCAAAATTAATATCGGGGCGGGCTTTGCGCAAGTTTTCAAGGATAGTATCTTCAACTGATTTGCGCTTAAGCAAGTCACCCGACTGTGAAAATGCATGGGGCGCTGACAGGGATGCCACCAATAAGAACCCTGTAAAGGTGACGCAACCAAGTGCTTTTAGTGTTTTTATCATGATCTAATCTCTTGCAGGTTGATAATGAAATCATTAATTAACTAGCCGCGGGGATGATGTAGCTGATGCTGCTGCTTCATCCGTAGATTGGCTACATGGGTGTAAATCTGGGTTGTCGATAAATCACTATGCCCTAACAACAACTGTACCACACGCAAATCTGCACCATGATTCAACAGATGCGTCGCAAAGGCGTGACGCAATGTGTGGGGAGACAATTGTTTTTTTATACCAGCTACCATAGCCCAATGCTTGATACGGTACCAAAATGTCTGTCGCGTCATAGGTTGGCCTCGATTGCTGGGAAATACTACCTCATCTGGAAGATTATTCAGCAATACAGGTCGCGCTTCACGAAGATAGCGTGCAAGCCAAGCTGCCGCCTCCTCGCCCATTGGAATCAATCTTTCCTTGCTACCCTTCCCCACCACGCGAATCACGTTTTGCCGTAAATTGATCTGGGGCATGTTTAGTTCAACTAATTCCGAAACACGCAAACCACAGGCGTAAAGAACTTCTAACATGGTGCGGTCACGCAGCCCCAGCGGGTCGGATAAATCCGGTGCCGCAAGCAGAGCTTCGACATCGAACTCACTCAAAGATTTCGGCAAAGAACGCGATAATTTGGGATTTTCCACAAGTGCTACAGGGCTTTCAGAAATACGACCCTCACGCAACAAATATCGGTAAAAACCACGCACACAGGAAAGGAAACGAGCAGATGTTCGGCTGGACAGCTTTTGTTGTAACCGAAAATCAAGATAGGTTTGCAGTAATACTGCATCTGCGGAAATTAGCTTTCGCTTCTGTGCAGCGACCCACCCGGCAAATTGCTCTAAATCACGACGATAGGATTCCTGCGTATTATCACTCAACCCCTTTTCCATCCAGATATTGTCGAGATATTCGTTTATTAAAAAAATATCTTCACTCAACGGCTCCAGACAAGAAGGATTTGCATTCAACATACAGGGAACCAAAAAATAAAAAGGTAAAAATCAATAAGACAAAATTAGATATTCGACTTTAGTCATTAGCACCATTGATATCAACTAAAACGCAGGGGCTTAAATACAAAAAGCCGAAGTGGGTAACCACTTCGGCTTTTCAGAAAAGAACAAGGCTATTAGCCTAACCTTATACCAATTTTTCTTTAATACGAGCAGCCTTACCAGTAAGGTCACGCAGGTAGTAAAGTTTTGCTTGACGCACATCACCACGACGCTTGAGAACAACGCTCTCGATCAGCGGGCTGTGGGTTTGAAACGTACGCTCAACACCAACACCATGAGAAATCTTGCGCACAGTGAAAGCAGAATTCAAACCACGGTTACGAATAGCAATTACAACACCTTCGTAAGCCTGTACGCGCTCACGATCACCTTCTTTTACCTTCACGTTTACAATAACAGTGTCGCCCGGTGAAAATTCGGTAACGCTTGCTTTCAGTTGTTCGTTTTCCAACGCCTGAATAATTGGATTAGTCATTGATATCTCCTAAGAGTCTATAGCTTCACAGCTAGAGTTTGTCGTATCAAGGTCACGACGATATTCCGTCAACAGCTTCTGCTGCTCCTCGGTTAAATTTATCGCTTGCAATAAATCCGGCCTTCTAAGCCAGGTTCGCCCTAACGCTTGTTTCAAGCGCCAGCGCCGAATAAGTTCATGGTTACCGGACATTAATACATCCGGAACGCGCATCCCTTCAAAATCCTCTGGACGGGTATAATGGGGACAATCCAACAAACCATCCGTAAATGAATCCTGTTCTGCCGACAACGCGTGCCCGAGAGCACCCGGAATCAGCCGCGTTACCGCATCGATCAGCACCATTGCTGGCAACTCACCGCCACTTAACACGTAATCACCAATTGACCACTCTTCATCGATGACAGTTTGCAGTAAGCGCTCATCAATTCCTTCGTATCGACCAGCTACTAACACCATGTTGCCACAAGTAGCTAATTCACCAACACCCGCTTGATTCAGTGTTCGCCCTTGCGGGGACAAATAAATAACTTTTGCATCATTACCCGTCCATGCTTTAGCTTCTGCTATTGCATCGCGCAGCGGCTGCACCATCATCACCATCCCAGGGCCGCCACCAAAGGGACGGTCATCTACTGTTGAATGACGATCATGAGCAAAATCGCGCGGAGTTATTGCTTTCAACTCCACCAAACCTTGTTTGATTGCACGACTGGTTATCCCAAAACCGGCAATCGCGTTAAACATGTCAGGGAAAATGGAAACAACCGCAATTTTAAGCAATTGACGATCACTCCTCTCGCCTCACAGCGCTTACGCCAAATAAGTGAGCTTTAAACTTTTTATTTTTAAAGCTTAAAACTCGGGATCCCAATCCACCAGCATTTCACCAGCGTCGAGATCAACTGACAGTACAAACTGTTCAGGAACATAAGGTATTAAACGCTCACGCCGATCAATACTTTCTGCATCCGCAGCAACGACAAGCACGTCATTTGCACCAGTTTCCATCAATTTAGAAATCACACCAAGACGTTGACGCTCACCGCCATCGAACTGCGTAAATACAACCAAGCCCTCAAGTTGACTCCAGTAGTATTCGCCGTCATCCAATTCTGGTAACAGCTCGCGCTCAACAGCAATATCAGCTGCAGTGTACTGAGCAGCCAAGTCGCGATCATCAACACCTACGATGTGCGCAACAAATGCATCTCCGTGCGGGCGAGCATCATCTATCTCAATTTTTTTGACACCATGCTTGGTTTTGATGAACCAAGGATGGTACTCAAATAAATTTTCTTCTGGATCGGTGTAGGAATGAACTTTCACCCATCCTTTCACACCATAAACAGCGGTAATTCGCCCGACGTTAACTAAATTGGATTCCGCAGACATCAGGCGCCTTTACTGTTTCAAACAGACAATTAAGCTGCTTTTTTGCTTTCTTTAACCAGTTGCTCAACGCGCTCAGACAACTGTGCACCTTGACCAACCCAGTGTTGCAGACGGTCAGTATCAACACGCAGGCGCTCTTCTTGACCGCGAGCAACTGGATTGAAGAAACCGATACGCTCGATGAAGCGGCCATTACGGGCACTGCGGCTGTTGGTTACGGTCAGATGATAGAACGGGCGCTTTTTAGAGCCACCACGTGACAGACGAATAGTTACCATTGAGGTCTTCTTCCTGTATTTACTTATGGGGAAAGCCATCATTTCCAGTTAGAAAATCGACTTTCATGTTAAAAAATTATGAGTCGCATAATTAGCTATGCGAAAGGCGCGGTATTCTAAGGGAAAGATAACGCTTTGTATAGTTAGAAAACTCTTAAACCCAACTATAGCCCCAACAACTGAAAAGAAGGTGGGGCTGTTATTACCACACTAATCTACGCAGTTAATTGCACATGTCTGCATAACGGTTGGCAAACACAAGATCTACCGCTTGCACAAAGCCTGGCAAATTGACATGTTCACAATCTACCTTAATTAGGCTCTCATCAATCAAACCTTCACCAAAATGGTATATGGTGGAGAAATTACCTTGCAAGGCAGCCCGATCATAAGCTGTCGCCACAGTCCGGACATCTTTCCGCTTGTCATCATAGCTGGCATACGCAGCCTCCCCATAACGACGCTGCAGCATTGACTCAACTACATGCGGTGCAAACACGCTCGCAGTTGCATTATTTCCACCAAACCCCTTGGAGTTCAGGAATGCAACATCCAATGGCTGCCTGCACAATTGATCACTGGTAGATATTTGCAAGCGCTCTGCGAACACATCATCCGCTACTTTATCGATTGTTTTAATACCCGGAATTATTCCGTACTTGAATATGCCGAGACTGGCGATCAGCTGCTCGCCACTGGCTGCCGAGAGGGAATGCCCAACATATGCCTTGACCGCAGCGACCGGCCAACCCGTGATACCGAAAACTTGTGCGATCTGATCAAATATTTGCGATTCAGTCACCCTGTTTTGCGGCGTACTGGAGCCATGAGCCTGAATCATCGAGCGCTTGCAAACAGATTCATCCCCAAGGATTGCCCGTGCCGATGCAACAGCTTTGGCCATGGTGATGTAGTTACCTGGCCCTGGTGCCGAAATTGACTTTTTGAACCCATCTGCGTTGATGAAAACATCGCCTATCGCACCATGAACATCAGCTCCAAGCTCGATAACCAATGCATCATCCATCAACACAACGTACTGGCTAGCCTCAGCCATTGTAAAACCGGCATTTTCACCAAAAGGACGACTGGTACGACGAGGATCAGCCTCCTCAACCCCATCCAGCTTACGCAATTTCTCTTCACTCGCCAGCGCCCCCATTGTGGCGTAGCCATCAATAATTTCTGCAACAATAGGCGCTTCCGCACATCCGACCACAGCCACGCGACACTTGCCCGATGCAATATCATCGGCCGCCGCCTGCAAGTTGTATAAAAAGGATGCGCAAGCACCTGTGATTGCACCTGTTTGCCCTACACTGCCAAGAATATAGGCATTTACGAAATCAGCAGGCATGGTGTTGAGCCCAAGCGGACACTGTTTTGCACTTACGCGGGAGCCTTTTAATCGCGATTGAAGCAGGCCACCAAAGCCATTTTCATCCATTTGACTCATCACGTTGCTCGCATAGACCCCAACCTGATCAGGTCTAACCGAGTCCATTACTTGCTGCCAGTCCAAACCTGTAGACTGGATTGCATCAGATGCCCCGATAACTGCCAGTTGCAATGCGCGCGGATGATAATGAGAGTTATAAAGTGAACCGGGATTAAACCCACGTGGTAACTGCCCCGCTGATTTCACAGGAAGATCGCGATAACTATCAAACTTGACCTCCAAACCAGAAGGTGCAGTCACTCGCACACGATCTCCGTCTTCCATTGGCTCCAATTTCCAATCAGAAGGTACCGGCTCAGGCAAATCGCGCTTGCGTATCTCAAACACAAGCGGAGAGTCGCCCGCCCCCAAAGTGGCCGACTTTTGCCAGTGGGCAGCATCCACATCGAAAAAACTTTTATCAATACGACGAATGAGGGTGCCGTCAAGAACCTGACCACCGAAGCGGGTTTCAATCTCACCAAGACTAAGGATATTCCCTTCCAAATCACGATAAGCGTCATCAGCAAATACCACCAACCCCATCATAACTGCCAAACCCGCTATGGTTTCCTGGCGATCAAGCTCAGGCAAACTTTCGATCACCATACGGCGATAAGCATGATGACCTGAGCTGCGGCCGGCCGCATTAAATCCACCGAATCCCACAATAATTGGCAGGCGTGCAAGAGACATAACTAGCTCCGAAGTAACAACAACACAATATGGCCAGAAGTGTATGTGCAAACACTTGCCATGTCTCGGCCAAATTGGTCATTTTGCATGGTAAATTAGCCATACCAGGATTACCCCAAGAGCATCAAACCATGAATACCAATCCCGAAATCCGCATTCATTTTTTATTATGTGAGAGGATGCTCGCCACCAGTAGCACGCTTCCCATGGAAATGCTGCTCGCAGCTGAAAGCGCTGTTTATACAATGCTACCAATTGACCAACGACGACATTTGGATATCAAGACCATTGCATTGACTAATGACCCGATTAGCACCCGCACAGGTATTCGCTGGCAACCGGATCAATCTATTGCCGAGCGCCCCGCCAGTGACCTGATTTACATACCAGGGCTCTGGCGCAACCCTCGCCCTGTTGTTCAGCAACATAGCGAAACCCTGCGATGGCTTAGAGAACAGTATCAAAACGGCGCAATTATCAGCGCGGTGGGGACAGGCTGTTGCTTTCTGGCAGAAGCAGGATTGCTGGACAACAAAGCAGCAACCACACACTGGCATTACTTTGATCAATTCCAAAAAGACTACCCGCAGGTGCAATTAAAACGGCAATATTTTATTACCCAGGCAGGCAACCTTTACTGCGCAGCCAGTGTCAATTCACTTGCAGATTTAACTGTCCATTTCATCCAGCGTTTTTTTGGGAAAACAATTGCCAGCCATGTTGAACGGCACTTCTCGCATGAAATCCGAAAAGCATATGAAAGCAGCGGCTTTTTTGAAGCGGTAGAAAATGCCCATCCTGACGAGGAGATTACGCAAATACAAATCTGGCTGCAGGATAATTATTTTCGTGACATTGTGTTTCCACCCATTGCCGAACGCTTCGGCATGAGCGTACGAACATTCAACCGGCGATTTAAAAATGCCTTAGGAAAAACGCCGCTGGATTATTTACAGGAAATTCGTATCAACATCGCAAAGGATTTATTAAAAACCAGCAACCTCTCAATCAATGAAATTGCCGATAAAATCGGATACCAAGATACCGCTTACTTCTCAACTTTATTCAAAAGAAAACTAGCGATTACACCCAATGCTTACCGGGAAACTGTCAGGGCAAAATTATTCCGGACATAAAAAAGCCCCGGCATAAATACCAGGGCTTTTTTAATCATCTTGACTCGTCCTGAATAAAGTTGACACTTTTCTACTCTCTACTGAGGAAAGTGTTATGAATCCCGTTATTAAACGCACCCAGCGTGATTACTCTCTCGCCTTTAAATTGGCTCTTGTCGATCAAATCGAAAAAGGAGAGATGACTTATAAACAAGCCCAGTCTCGCTACGGTATACAAGGCAGATCTACAGTCTTGTGTTGGCTGCGCAAGCATGGTCAACTGGATTGGTCATTAGGTTTACCAGCAAAAGGCCTCCTCATGTCCGATAATCCTCGCCCTCAAACGCCAGAACAGCGCATCAAAGAACTGGAACAGCAGCTCGCTCTAACCCAACAAAAAGCGGATTTTTTCGAAGCGGTGGTTGATGTACTCAAGCGCGACTATGGAGTCAGCGTGGTAAAAAAGCCGCACGGAACATCATCCAAACGAAAACGTTAGCGGGTTTATCCGTTGTCCGTGGTTGCCAGCTACTCGGCATCAGTCGGCAAGCCTGGTATCAACAATGTAAGCGGGTGCGACAACGAGAAGTGCACACGCAGATACTCCTTGATGCGGTGCAGCGTGAACGTGCATTACAACCCTGCATCGGAACGCGCAAACTACAGCGCTTGTTACAACAATCCGCATTGGTTGTGGGGCGAGATCGACTGTTTGCTTTGCTGCGCGAACATCGCCTGCTGGTTCCCACCAAGCGGGCTTATCACAAAACAACGCACAGCCATCATCGCTTTCGCAAACATCCCAATCTTCTGAAGCCTGGTGAACATCAAGTGATTCCGCAACGACCAGAACATGTTTGGGTGGCTGACATTACCTATTTACCCGTGCATCAGGGCGAGGCCTATTTGAGTTTGGTGACCGATGCCTATTCGCGCAAGATTGTGGGGCATTGCGTCCATGACAATCTGAAGGCTGAGTCAGTAATCGGTGCGTATAAACAAGCACTACAGCAGCGACGCAGTGGTGATGAGCTCATCCACCATTCAGATCGGGGTATTCAGTATTGTTCAGCGCAATACCAGAAATTGCATTATCAATACGGTGTTCATTGTTCGATGACGGATGGTTACGACTGCTATCAAAATGCGCTGGCAGAGCGTGTGAATGGTATTTTGAAAAGTGAGTTTTTGATAAGGAAACCCAGGGATCTTGCAGAAGCAAAAGTGATGGTGGCCGAGTCGATTCGGATCTACAACGAACGTCGTCCGCATCTATCCCTAGAATACAAAACGCCCGATGAGGTGCATCGGGCGTTTGGATAAATCAGTGTCAACTTATTTCAGGACTGGACATCTACCTACATATCAATAAGGCATTAATATTACGCTGCATCAACATTTGAAGGCACACTTGAAGGCACAACGGTCAATTTCTCGGTTGTTTGCACTCCAATTGGAATAGTGCGCGGCTTCATAGACTCAGGGATAACTCGCTGCAGATCAATATGCAACAAACCATTTTCATAATTGGCTGATTTCACCTGAACATGGTCGGCCAGCTGGAAGCGCCGCTCGAAACTACGCGCAGCAATTCCCTGATGCAAGTAAGTGCGCTGTTGCTCATCTGCAGTTTTATTAGCAGAAACAGTCAAATGATTTTGATTAACTTCAATCGTTAATTCCGATTGATCAAAACCTGCTACGGCCATAGTGATTCGGTATTTATCCTCGCCAGTCAATTCAATATTGTAAGGGGGATAGCTGGGTTGATTTTGCTCTGCACGCGACAAGCTATCTAACAAATTTGCCATGCGATCAAAACCGATTGCAGAACGATAAAGGGGTGTGAAATCAAAATTACGCATATCAATATCCTCAAAGTGAGCAATATAAAGTGAGCGACTTATCTATTCGATCAAGCCATTAACTAAGTTAAGTTTCTGAAAAGAGTTGCGATCCTCATTCGAGCAATCACAATAACTAAGTAGGGTCACCAAATAATATTGCAAGAGGACATCAGCATTATTTTTTAAAAATCGCAGAAAATGCTTGATGAAGCTGCGGAAAATCAAACTCAAAACCCAATGACAGCGCGGCAGCTGGCATAGCTCGCTGGCTCGATAACAACAAAGCATCCGCCATTTCACCCAACAATAAGCGCAGCACAAATCCTGGCATAGGCAACAACGCTGGGCGGCGCAGACAGTCAGCCAGTGCTTTGGTGAAATGAATATTATTTACTGCCTCTGGTGCTACTGCATTGATTGCACCGAAAGCGCGGTCGTTGCGGAGCAAAAAAAGAAATAAGCGCAATACATCCAGCCGATGAATCCAGGGCATGTAATGCTGACCATCCCCCAAACGCCCACCAAGCCCTAAACGGAATGCGGGCAACATTTGCTTAAGCGCACCGCCATCGCTCTCCAATACCACACCCAGACGCACGTAACACACCCTTACATTGTGCCGCTCAAATTGTCTGGCAGCCAGTTCCCAATCAGCACACAATTGCGCTGCGAAATCACCACCTTTACTTGCAGTTTCATCAATCAATTGATCGTAACGATTGCCGTAAAAACCAACTGCACTCGCATTTAGCAACACATCAGGAAATCGCCCGGTACGCTCAAAAAACTGGTAAAGACGCTCGGTAAAGGCAATTCGACTTTCCCGGAAAGCCTTTTTGGACGACTCGCTCCAACGCCTGGAAGCAAGTGACTCTCCAGCGAGATTGATAACCGCTGAAAAACGGACATCCAGCGCCTCATCCAGCGAACCAATAATATGCACTGTTTTGCCTAATACCTTCCTGGCCTTTTCAGGATTGCGCGTCAACACCCAAACACAGTAGCCACTCTCCGACAAAAATGAACTGAGATGACGGCCTATAAATCCCGAGCCGCCTGTTATTAATACATTTTCCGCCACATTCATGTTCACGCCCCAACAGTCGTCATCCGCCGTCAATAATCCGAAAAATCATGCACATGCTAAATGGTTCTTTCTTGTGCATATTTACTGTTTGCTTACAAAAACCGATCAAGAATGAAACATTATTTCCGGGATTCACATCGTTATGCCCACTAATGCCATAAAGATATATCCAGAGATCAAAATATTATTAATAACTTCCATCAAAAACTTGATATTTACCAAGGGATAATCAATATAGTTAATAGGGCTAGGAGTTTTGCAAAGCCCGGCAAGACATCCCGGCCCGCTAACATAAACGTTAAGGAGCTTTATGATGAAACCTGCTGTCGACGTTGTATATCGTGATTTGGATTCTTCTGCTGCACTGAACGACATCATTACCAAAAAGCTTGAAAAGCTCAGCCGCTACACCGACCAGATAGTCCATAGCCGCGTTGTTCTGGACACCCCGCATCACCACAAACACAAAGGCAAACAATACCGGGCTTCTATTGAATTGGATATTGTGGGACACCCCGTTGCGATTACCCAAAACGATGAATCCATACACGTGGCCGTACGTGATGCTTTCTCAAGTGCTGAACGTAAAGTCAAGCAGCTCGCTGCTCGCCAACGTAGCACCCGCTAGCAAATACATCGCTGAATTTAAAATTGTTGGATCAACCCACTATTTTCATTGTCCTGAAAAGAAAAAACCGGAGTCATTTCTGACTCCGGTTTTCTGCAACCAACAACCGTAACTATTCAGAACATACTATTGAGTGATGCCCAATTTTTCTGATTTTTTGCTGATCAAATGATTCAAATTTGACAGAGATTGTATGTGGCTGTAAATCAATTCCAAGCCGTCCTTCTTGAACAGATCCAACGCATCTGCATCGCTGAGCGCTTTCAGTTTTTCACGCTTGACTACAAAAAAGCCAGTCAGGTTCATATTTGCATCTTCGCGACCTTTGAACGTAATGTTGGCTTGCATTGGCTCAAGCAAATCCAGCTCATGTAGACGCTTGCAAAAGACTTTGGTCATTTCAGCGCGGTATTGGTAGTCCTTCAGAAATTCAACAACCTCTTTGAGGTGTGACGATTGCTCACCACTCTCTTCAAACAAGCGACGACCTTTGCTGCCATCTTGCACAATGGCCTTGCTATCAGCATCGATGCAAAGCGCCATAGTGTCATTTGCTTTATCACCACCCAACACAAAAGGATAACGGCGGATAAATGCAGGAATATAACGGGTAACGAATTGGGATTTTTCATTCAGCATCAAATTCTCGCCATCCTTCAGCCCCATAATGGCCAAAGGAATGTATTCACCTTCATTTGAAGTTGCAGAGAATACGATTGGAAACTCGCCAGATGCGAATGGAATCTCTGTCGCTAATACCGGTGCGGAGATCAAATGGGAAACGAATGAGTAATCTTCAACTTGTACCGACCAGTTACGATGGGTATCTGATGACAAAGGTTGAATGTTGTCATAAATCATGAGTTGTTTTGCCACAGGCTATACCTCTATTTATTTTGTCGGACCAAGGTTGAACACAATAGAAACGATTAAGAACGCTGAAAATAGGGGCGCATGGTAGCACTTTCAAGGGCACCTGCCATAAGAATTAGCAGTGGGAAAGCTCGTCAGAATAAGGTGCGATAGAGCGCTCAACAAGGAAAAACGGGATCAGTATTTAACCAACCTGACGTGGCTGCCACACCTTTCAATGAGTGATTTTTGTACAATCCTCAGATTGTATTATTAACAATAAATCGTTAATCTGCTGCCATATTTTCGGTCAATAGAGCAATCACACCAATGGCAATCCTCGATCGCAACTTCAATCTTTCACAGCGCATGGTACAAGAGCTGGGACGCACAATTATCTGTGGTGAATTTATTGATGACAGCCTGCCAACAGAAGCAGAACTGTGCGACAAGTTCGGCGTTAGCCGCAGCGCTGTGCGTGAAGCAGTAAAGATGTTATCCGCCAAAGGATTAATCACCAGTAAACCTCGTCAGGGCATCCGCATCCAGCCTGAAGACCAGTGGAATATTTTTGATCCTGATTTGTTGCGCTGGGTACTGGAAAGCAAACCCTCTCTGCATGTATTGAAAGAGTTCTTGCAAGTGCGCATTGCGATCGAACCTGAAGCTGCGGCTCTCGCTGCTCGCTATGCCGATGATGCAAAACTCGCTGCCATTGAAAGCGCACTTGAAGGTATGCGCAAAGCCGAAGGCAATAGCAAAGAAGATCTGGAAGCAGACATCGCTTTCCACGTCAGTATTCTCTATGCCAGCAACAACCGTTTTTATATCCGTTTGCGCGATTTCATTTCCACCGCGCTGCGAGTGAGCATCAGCCATACCAACCCGATTAAAGGGAACCATGAAGGCGTAGTTGAAGACCACTCCAAAGTATTTAATGCAATCAAAAACCGCAATCCCGAGCGGGCACGCCAAGCAATGCTGGCCCTGATCGATGAAGCATTGAATTTTATTGAAGAGGCAATCGCTGCGGAAAAATAAGCTTTTCCTGTCACCAGCAAAAACAAAACGGCAGCCACTTGGCTGCCGTTTTTTATTCAGAACAAATTTTATCTACTACAGAAAATAAACAATATTCTTAGCTGCCAGTCAAAACCGGCAGCTAAGCATAGCTATTGGACGGGTTTAATCTGAAAACGCTGGCAGTTGGAATTCAACCATTGCCCTTGTGCAAAATTGGTGTGATTCGCAACACCACAATGCGCTAAATCGATAACCAGATTACTCTTACGATTTGCCAACTTAACTGTGCCATCCATTAAAAAGTCCACTTGCCATTGGGTATGATTATCGCCACAAGCAGCCAGTTCTATATTCGCACCCGGTACAATCGATTTATGAGCCACGCTTAAACACACATTATCGCTAGCGGTAGAGCGTATGTGATAAAAACCATTTTCAGTATGCACAAATACCCAACGCTGGCTTGCACGATTTTTCCATTCATCCTGCTCAATATTAGCGCCTGCTTTTGTCTCGCCAGTGAAACTGATTGCTTTACCACTTTGCACACTGGTGATGGCAACTTCTTGTAATGGCTGTATACGCCATAAAGCGCATGCCGGTTTTTGCTCAATAAATTGCGGCACATCTTCGACAGATTTCTTCTCACTCACAGGCGCAGGCTCAGTGCAGTCGGAAAATTGCAATGGCTGTTGGGTTTGGGCATTCACCAACCCAAGCCAACCTTGATCATGCGGCACCAACTTCCATTGCTGGCACAATTGGTTATGCCATGGCGCAATAGTTAAATCCGCCGCTTTGTTGGCAGCGTTACCTGCAGAGCAATGTGCACTCTCCTGCCCCAAAAATTTTCCATCTTTGTTGACCAGGCGATAATGGCCATTAGTGGTGTAATCCAGCGCCCAGCTGTTGGACGATTCATTATTACAATCGGCTGGTGCCACTTTTCCATCTGCATCAACTGCCACACATTGATGATTCACTTTGCTAACCAACTGCACCTGCGTGCCCTGAACCTGTGTTACCAATGGGCCATTTTCACCAGCCGGGGAAACGACTGGTTTTCCTGCGGCAACTGGCTCACCAAAATGTGGCGTACCATCCGCATTCCACATAAATTTTTGTGCGCGCAGTGAGCGGGTTGAACTACAACCTTCTTTTTCGCTCGCATTGCCGTGGTAAATCAGCCAGTCTTCAGTACCGTCGGGCGATTTAAAGAAACCATTGTGCCCTGGCCCATAAACACCATTGGCTTTACTGAATACCGGTTCGGGCGATTTTTTCCATGACTCTGGCTTTAATGGATCGCCAACCAGCTCAATCAAACCCAATTTGTAATCTGGTGTATTACAAAAACTTGCCGAATACACCATAAATGTACGGCCATCGCGCTTGAGAATTTCTGGCCCTTCATTCACTTTCATACCGGACTTTTCCCATTCGTGTTCCGGCCTGGAAATCAGCACTCTATCGCCCGTAATTGTCCATGGGTTTAGCATCTTCGCAATGAAAATAGATTGTTCGTCTTTTACCCACTCAGACCACAATAAATAAAGTTGTCCGTTGTGCTCTAAATAATTGCCATCGATATTCCAGCTATCAGGCATGGGCGAACCTTTATATGTGTAAGGCCCAAGCGGATCATCACCTTCGCTTTCAATCACACTCAGATGTTGGCGATCAAAATTTTCTGCGATACCTGATGTGTACATCACATACCAACGATAACCCTTTTCCGTTTTTAACCGATGGAATTCAAACGCCCAGAAATTACAGCAGCGCTCCAATTCACTTTCTGACCAAATATGAATGGGTGTTGCACTTGCCAAACCAGCTAAAGTTGGCGACTTTCGCATTACTAATTGCGATGTCCAGGTGGTAGTGGTTAGATAATAATTGCCTTGAAAATATTCAAGCCAGGGATCAGCGCCATTGGGATAAATAGGATTGGTAAACGTATTGGGATCTGCTGCAGTTTTATCAGGCGACATTCCGTATTCTTTGCTTGTGCAACCAAATACGATAATGGATAGCAACACGCCGGTTAATAATTTTTTCATTGTAATATCTCTCTCACAGGTTACATCTATTTTTAATTCTGTCTTATTCCCACGCTCTACTTGGCAGCGTATATGCCTGATCACTATCAATTTTACTTTGGGATATATACTCCCAAGCGGAGCTTGGGAGCGAGCGGCAAAATTTATTTCAATATCATCACAAAACCGGCCTTAGACCGCAGGGTAATTGTGGATGGTGCTTTGCTATGGATTTCTTGTTGTTCAAAACTGCGTTCTGTTTCACCACTGCCAATTAAAAGCCCTTTTTTGTCACCAACAAAACCCAAATCCAATGTCAGCGTTTTACTTTCTGCCTCGGCATTAATACCGGCGATATACCAGGCATCACCCGCTTTACGTGCGATCACTGCATATTTCCCGGGGTAGCCTTCCACAAACTTTACATCGTCCCACTCGCGAGGCAATTCACGCAGGAAGTCTTTTACGTAATCCGGAGCTGTCGCCATACCTTCGGGAATTTCCGCAAAGTGTTGTATACCCGAAATCATTAATACTGCTTCGGCCAATTCAAATGAATTTTCGGTCACGCGTTTGATATTCGGAATATCGCCAAATGCCATGGGCGTGTAATCCATAGGATCAAACAGGTTGCGTGCAAATAGTGCCGTTACGATATGCGGAGGCGCAGCATCCTGATTCTCTTGCGTAAACGTGGTGAATTCAAAACCCTTGATGGACTCCATCGTCATTAAGTTGGGATAAGTGCGCTGCCAACCGCGAGGTAAAGTCGCACCATGAAAATTTACCAGCAACTGGTGCTCAGCAGCGTCTTGTAAAATATCAATGTAATACTGAATGAATGATTGCCCATCGCCACCAAAGAAATCAATTTTCACACCCTTTACACCCATTTTTTGTAAGCGAGAAAATTCTGCAATGCGTTGCTCGTGTGTGATTAATTGGCTTTTTGGGCTATAAGGTGTTTGATTCCAATCGCCCGATGAGTTGTACCAAACCAATATGCCAATGTTTTTTTGCGCAGCGTAGTCAACCAATTCTTTTAATTTTTCATAGCCGATTTTTTTATCCCAATCGGCATCAATCAACGTGTAATCCCACTGCATATCCGCAGCGTAATCGATAAATTTTTTCTGCACATCAAAGGTGGTGAAATCATCTTTTAAAATTGCCCAACTCCAGGAAGAGTGGCCGGGCTTAATAAATTGTTCATCCATCACAATTGCAGGATGGGCAAGGTCAGTACCCAGTGTGGATTCCATTAACTGTGCGAGCGAACCTATCGCAATAATGCGCCAGGGTGATTGCAGGCTAGTCGTTGCACTTGCAAGTAATGCGCCTTTTTCTCCAGTTGCTGAAATAAATACTTCTGCTGGTTGCGGTGGCGCAATCTGGTATTCACCGGTTGCTGCCCCCAGTTGCAAATGGGAACCGTGCCAACTGCCATCCATACCACTTTCTGTAATCGCCAACCAATGCTCACCGGTATTCAATAACGCGGGAAACACCCAGCCTTGCCCAAGGCTTGCCGCAGTGCCTACAGCAAGATCATTTTGATAGGTTTCTTCATATGAAGGATTAGTATTACTCCATCCGGTCTGCGCCACTGACATAGGCTGCAACCAGGCTTTTGTTGTGGATGCTAATTGAAAGCTGGTGATTTCTTTTACCAATTGTAATTGTGCAGCTGCCGGATCAGTCACTATATAACGAAATGCGACACCGTCATTGGATACACGAAAACTGACGGTCAGTGTTTGTTGCTGCTTATTTTTAACAATAAAATGTTGCTCATTAGCACGATAAGTAATGTTACTTTTTTTACCAACGCGCAAACGGTAATTATCTACAATCGATGTAATGGGTGAGCGTGATTCTATTATCATTCCTTGAGTAAAATCGGCAGTTGTCAATTGCAAACCAAGATCCGATTCGAGAACAACCGGCTGTGCTGCACGCTCAACGGAATAGGCAAGTGTATTTTGTTCAGTAATAAATACATTTACCTGCAACTGTTGATCGGGACTGGTAAGCAATTCAGGCGCAGGCTTGCTGCACCCAACTAGCGCACACAAACCCAACATAACGAAATAACTGCCTATTTTTTTCATAAATTTTCTCCTTATGTATTTTTTGTCGCGGATTAAAAGAGTAATACGACTTCCGATATCAAACCCTGTACAGAAACACGATTAACATCAGAAGCCGCGTTATGTTTGCAAAACAGATTTATTTCAAACGCGTTAAACTGAATTGTTGGTTGGTTGCACCGGTTGCATTCCATTGAATAATTTGTGCTCCGTTTGCGGTGCTCAAATTCAACACATCCAACGGCAAATTACTCAGCTGTGATTTAATGGTGTAATAACCACTACTGCTTGTCAGGCTCCATTTTTGCCCTGCCCCACCCCAATAATCCCACTGCGCGATATTTGCGCCGGCTGCAGTAGAGTTGTTGTACACATCCAGACTTTTTAAACTCGCGGCGTTGATCAAACTGTAATAACCAGTGCCTTGGTTAATCACATACCACTGTTGTGCGCGATATGAATTCCAGGTTTCTTGTTGGGTCATTGCACCATTTGAATTGGATTTTGCTGCGGGCATTAAATCCTTATTGCTATGACGCGCAGTAAGGCGATACAAACCATCACTCACACCACCGCAACTCGCCACCGAAAAACTGCGCGTCAATGTTGGCCAACCATTGCTGTAGGTCATTTTTAAAATATCGAGTTTTGCATTGCCGTTGTCATTCAAATCGTAATAGTGGGTGGATACATAATTGCAGCCGTCTTGCTTCAGCACACCAATATGACCGGGACCTTTATATTTGCCGTCGGTATTGGGTAGCAGTGTGCGTACATCGGTATAAGGACCATAGATAGATGTGGAGCGCGCAACCTGCACGTAATAGGTGCTGCTCGCACCGTTACAACAAGCACCGCGATTGATAAACAAATAGTAGTAATCGCCATTGCGTGAAATGTAAGGCGCTTCGATATCAGCGTGATTGCCGCCGTAAATTTTGGTCACGCTGCCATTTAACTTTCCGGTGGATTGATTAATTTCAGCGATACCAATTCCACCAAAAAATGAGCCGTAGCTCATATACACCTTGCCGTCGTGATCGCGGTATAGCGCTGGGTCAATGGCATTAATTTCAGAACTACCGCCAAACGACTCCACCACTATGCCCAAATCTTGCCAGCCAGGTGACGTAAGCGATGCGGAGCGCGCAACACCAATTGCCGACACTGAAGTTCCAAACGTAGATACCGAGTAATAGAGGTAGTAATAGCCATTCATGTGGATCACATCCGGTGCCCAAAACGAACCGCTAAAACCCGGGATTTTGTTAGAAATCCACGCAGGGTAAGTGCTAAACACCGGGCTTGGCCCGCCCGTCCAGCTAGTCAGATTGATCGATGTGGAATACCAAATGCCCGTTCCGGTGGTGAAATGAAAATAGGTATTGCCATCTTTAGTAATGGTGCCCGGATCATGGGAATTGATAAGGCCGGAAAGGGTAATCGCCGAGGCGGTAAAACTGCAGAGCAAAAGGCCGAGCCCGGCCAGAAAACGCTTGTACATAGTAGTCACCTGTTCGTTATTGTTAGCAGGGGTTGATTGTTATTGTCTTAATATTATAAGACAAATTGAGTTTACCGAGAAAAACCCGGGAAGCCAAGGTGGTAATGGGTGTCTTTACATAGGGGGATAGAGGCTTTTGTAATATCAAACAGCTTGATTTTTACTCAAAATAGCTCATACGATACCAACAAATACCATAATTCAGTATTTCAGAGGTTCTTATGGCAAAAAATACCAGCATTACGCTAGGTGAACATTTCGATAGTTTTATAAGCTCACAGTTAGAGTCTGGCCGCTATGGCTCAGCCAGTGAAGTAGTTCGAGCAGGTCTTCGTTTACTAGAGGACTCTGAAAATAAACTCCAGGCATTGCGTCAAATGCTCATCCAAGGTGAAGAAAGCGGCATAGCTGAATACAACTACAGCGATTTCCTAAACGAACTGGATGAGCAAAAAAACTAAATGGAATTATTTCAACTGAGTAAGGAAGCCAAATCCGATTTACGTTCAATCGCACAATTCACAGAAAAGCGCTGGGGCATAACGCAACGAAATCTATATCTGAAACAACTCGACGATGCATTCAGGTTGCTCGCTGAAAATGCCCACATTGGCACTGACTGTGAATATATCCGTATTGGCTATAAAAAATTCCCGGTAGGTAGTCATGTTGTTTTTTACAAATACGGTCTTGCAGGCAGCATTTTTATCGTAAGGATTTTGCACAAAGGTATGGATGTTGGGCAGCAGCTTTAGTAGACCGGATGACGTCAACTAAGGCAGTAACGATTACCCCCCCAATAAAAAACGCCCTGCACCTTCAAGCGCAGGGCGTTTTTTACTGCAATCTACACAGACAATTATTTAACCGACAGTTTAAAAATCGTCCGCGTTTTATATTCCTCGCCGGGGCGCAACACTATCGACGGAAATTGCGGTTGGTTAATAGAGTCTGGCGCATGTTGTGGCTCCAAACAAAAACCGGTGCGTTTTTGATAGGTAATACCCTTGCCGGTCAGTGAACCATCCAAAAAATTGCCGGAATAAAATTGAACGCCGGGCTCTTCAGTAAACACTTCCAGTACGCGACCAGAGGTTGCTTCTTCAACGCGCGCAGCGAGTGTTAATTCTTTGTAAGCGTTTTGATTGATCAAAAAATTGTGGTCGTAACCAAAGCCATTTTTGATTTGTTCATGATCGGCATTAATGCATTCACCGATGGCACGCGGGCTGCGAAAATCAAATGGTGAATTGGCAACTGGCATAGGTTCGCCAACGGGAATTTGAATGTCGTTTACGGCATTAATGTGGTCGGCAAAAATTTGCATCTGGTGATTTAAAATATCGCCTTTGCCCGCCAGGTTGAAGTACGTATGCTGGGTTAAATTGACCGGAGTCGCTTTATCGGTAGTGGCGAAGTAATCCACGATGATTTCATCATTGTGTGTGAACTGATAAGTCACCATCACATTGAGGTTACCAGGAAAGCCCTGATCGCCGTCTTCACTCAGTAAACGCAATGTCAACACAGGGCCATTTTCATGATCTGCTGCCGTTGCGCTCCATACTTTTTTATCAAAACCGATTGGGCCACCGTGCAAATTATTGCTGCCGTTATTTGCGCCCAGTAGATAGGTTGTGCCATCCAATGTGAATTGTGCATTGGCGATACGGTTGCCGACACGACCAATAAGCGCTCCAAAATAAGGGCCAATATCCAAATAGGGCTTGAGGGTATCAAAACCCAACACGACATCGGCAAGCTCGCCGTTTTTATCGCGCATATGCCATTCGGTGATGATGCCGCCCAAAGTGATTATTTTTACGCTGCTGCCTTGTTTATTGGTCAGGGTAAATTCCGTGACTGTTTCACCTGCAGGTGTAGTGCCAAAAATTTTTTGGCTAATTGCCGTAGTGCTTGTCATTAAAAATAGACTCTCGGTTTTTTCATTTTGATCGTTAATGGAATTACTCCGAATCCGCTTTATCTTGCCCAAAATCCGGAAAACCTTCGCTTGTCCAGTTGAGGCGACGAATATAGGTATGGCGGTTAGGATCGGTGAGCGGAGTGCCCTGTAGCTCCAGATAGTCGCGCGCATGATATACCATAATGTCAGTTTGACCATCATCAGCCACAGTAAAACTGTTGTGCCCGGGGCCGTAACGATTCAGATGCTCATTGGTGCTGAATACCGGCTGCGGCAGCTTGTGCCATGAACTGGGATTGAGCAGGTCCGCATCGGCATCGGCCCAGAGCAACCCCATTGCATAGCGGTGATCAGTTGCACTCGCGGAATAGCTGATAAAAATTTTGCCGTTGCGTGCAATCACAGCAGCGCCTTCATTGACTTTGTAACCCTGAATTTCCCAATCCAATTCCGGGCGGGAAATTTCGGTTTCTATCTCTCCGACTTGCGTAGGCGATAGTAACGTCGCGATATACAAAGCCGAGTTTAATTTTTCCTCCGGATCTTTTTGTGCCCACACCAAATAACGTTGGCCTTTGTGTTCAAAACTGGTTGCATCCAGCGCAAAAGAATCGCGCGCGGTATTGACCCGCCCTAACTCCTCCCATTCACCTTGCAGTGGATCAGCATTGCGATTGGCAAGTACATACATGCGGATTAACCAAGGCTGTTCAGTATCGCCCGCAGCAAAATAGATGTACCAGGTGTTATCGAAATAATGTAGTTCCGGTGCCCAAATGTTGGCTCCCATGGCACCACTAGCATGTTTACGCCACACCGTTTTGGCCTCTGCGCTGCTGAGCCCCGCGAGCGAATCAACGCTGCGCATGTCGATGCGGTCAAATTCAGGCGCAGTAGCAATAAAGTAGTAATGGCCTTGCGGTGTGCGATGGATAAAAGGATCCGCTCGCTGTGGGATAAGCGCTACCGGAACGTCCGATACTGCAGATACACCGGATACTTTTGTATCCTGCTGCCCGTTATCCTCTTTTTTGCTTGTATCAGAACAAGATGCCAGAACCCCAGTCATTAGCAGGATGGCAAAACTCAACGCATACTTCATAAAACCCCCTCACAGGTAAGCCGCACAGAATATCTGCCAGCAGACTTAACGCTCGTTAACTATTATTCTTTAAAGATTAATATTATATTACATATTCAAAAAATTAAACCAATAGAGAGAGATTTATGCGACCAACCCACTCTACCCGCTTCAATCTAACCCGACATCTGGCCAGACTCCTCTGTGCAACTGCTTTACTACTGACGGCTTCTATTACCAGCGCCAAACAAGTCGATGTACATGACCCTGTGATGGCGCGGGAGGGCGATACCTGGTACCTGTTTAGTACTGGCCCCGGTATCACCATCTACAGCTCCAAAGATCGGGTGAATTGGACCCTATCGGATCGCGCATTTGCCACTGAGCCCACTTGGGCAAAATCAGTCGCGCCGGGATTTAATGGCCATTTATGGGCACCAGATATCATCCACCACAACAACCAGTATTATTTGTATTACTCGGTTTCTGCTTTTGGTAAAAACACCTCAGCAATAGGCGTGACGGTGAATAAAACCTTGAATCCGGCATCACCGGATTATCGCTGGGAAGATAAAGGCATAGTGCTGCAATCCGTGCCCAACCGCGACATGTGGAATGCAATTGACGCCGCTGTGATTGTGGACGAACAAGGTACTGCGTGGATGAGTTTTGGCTCGTTCTGGAGTGGCTTGAAAATTTTCAAACTCAATGATGATTTGACCCGTCCGGCAGAACCACAAGAATGGCACAGTATTGCACGGCGCGATCAAGTACCCGCCGACATCAACAGCAACGCAGGGCCAGGCGAAATTGAAGCACCCTTTATTATGAAAAAAGGTGAGTACTATTATTTATTTGCTTCATGGGGATTGTGCTGCAAAGGTGCAGGCTCAACCTATCACGTGGTGGTTGGCCGCTCTAAAAACGTAACCGGCCCCTATTTGGATCGCGCAGGAAAAGATATGAATGATGGCGGTGGCAGCCTGTTGATCAAAGGCAATAAACAATGGGTTGGACTTGGTCACAACAGTGCTTATAGCTGGGACGGAAAAGACTATTTGGTATTGCACGCTTATGAAACTGCTGATAACTATTTGCAGAAATTAAAAATCCTGAATATCCACTGGGATAAAGAAGGCTGGCCGCTAGTCAATGAAAACGAATTAGAGAGTTACAAAAGTAAACGACTAAAATAATCCGCTAATCGATGTTAAAAAATGCACTTAAAGGAATAAGTGCAGTACATCACAAAAAAATCGCTTCTATTTTTCATAACTTTTTGATCATAAGCAGCTAATTTTATGAGCATTAACTCTTTGTTTTAAACACACAATGACGCTAGGCTGTAACAAGGCATAGCAATCCCCTTGAAGGGAATGTGGTTTTTAACGGAGGTATATCATGTCCAGAAATGATGTGTTACGTGACAATGTATTGCGCGAAGAGCAAGGTGAAACCGCGCACGAACTAGCTGAATTAATGCGTCTGGCGCAAGAAATGGGCAGGCGTTTAAGCAACGAAACACACGGTGAAATGTACGATGATGTCCGCTTACTTATTTCATTGCTCCACCAAACCCGCGCGCAAGCCGATGTGATTGATGCAAAATTAAATTCCGTTGACCCTATTGCGGATCTTATTGCACGGCAACATCAGTAGCGCTGATGAATATATAACGCCAATCTCTCATCAAAAAAAGCCGATATCGAATAACCCCGATATCGGCTTTTTTATTAAACTTTTTATTTTTCTTATCTTGTTTTTAGTTTTGGTTTTTGTTTTAGCGATTTACATTATTCACAGCGGATGATTAATGCTGCTTTTTTGTAGCGCGGTGATAACGCAATACACCTATCCCTAACACGCCCATCAACACGAGCACCAAAGCGGATGGCTCTGGCACGCTTGTACTGTTGATAGCGACGGTAAAGTCATCCATCACCCACTGATCCCAACCGGCGAGATTGCTGTAAATATTCAGCTGGTCGATACCTGTCCAATCCAATTGAATCCACAGCGGAGAATCATTGGCCAATGCGATAGCTGAATCCAGCGAATAAATAGATACGCCATCTAAAAAGCCTTCAAAACTGATTTCATGAAAATAATCGCCAATCCAGGCTGCGGTAAAAAACGCACCAATAAAATCAAATGTTCCAGCAGAAGACAGGCTAATGCTGACATCAGCCGCGTATTGATTAAACGCGGCATTATTTCCCGATACTGTTCCTGCAGCATAACCGGTATCGGGATAATCATTTTTATTGATACTTGCCAAGGTCAACCAATTAAATCCCTGATATCCATCGCTTAGTGATTCATAAGGATCGCCCGATAAGTCATCAAAATTAATCACTGTTGCCGAAGAAAAGCTGGCAAAGAAAGATAGACAAAAACCTGCAATTATTTTTTTCATTACTGACTCCATTAATTAGCCACGATACGTTAAACCAAAATAAATTAAACCAAAATAAGTTAAACCAGATAGGTTACTCAGGACACTTCCATTAAGAAGTGTCCCTTAAGGTGATATTTAATTTTGCGATTACTGAGCCAACGCTTGTACCTGAGTATCGGTCAACGCGGTTTCATAAATGCGCAACTCATCCATCAACCCTTTGTAGGGAACATCCCACCAATTAACGCCCAATGAGAACACGCCCGTGTTGGTGGTAAACACGTTAGGGAAATTCACACCGCTGAATTTTTTTACGCCATTGACGTAGACATTCACTGCACCATTATTTACGGCAAATGCCACATGGCTCCATTGGCCTACCGGAATGTTCATTCCTAACCCTGCGTCATACCAAGCGGTACCTGACCACAACATAGAATGCCCATTGACCCAACCGTGCCCCATGGGCAATAAACTCACCCAGGAATTGCCATCGCGGGCTCCAAAAAATGTGGTGGAGAATGCGGTGAGTTGATCCGGGTTTAACCAAAGCGATACGGTATATGTATTTTTCGTGATAATTCCATTCGGCAAGCGAATACCACTGTTGCCGTTAAACACAGCTGCGCTACCTGCAACACCACTGGTGTAGCTAACACTGCCGCCTGCAGCGCCAATCAAATTGCCGCTGACAGTTCCCGCCGCCAACACACCGGTGGAATCATTCAAATTATTATCAAATGCGTAGTGGGCAATCAAACCGCTGGCACTTTCTTCACGCACTACAACGGTAAAACTTTTCGTAGTGGTCGCTGTGCCTTTTTTAATTGTGGCAACCAAGGTCACCAGTGCATCACCCGAGCCATTTACGGGGCGTTTTACTATGCCTGTAGTACTGACAACGGCAGTGTTGGATGAACTCCAATTGATAGTTGCATTGCGGGCAGCTTCCACGGGTAAGGTTAAGTTGGAAGTTACCGCAGACGTATCACCCAAACTTAATTCTGTTTTGATCGCCGCCACTATTTGTGCATCGGTTTTTTTAGCTAGCTTGCTGCCAAAAATAGCAACGCCTTGATTGGAAAGCGCGGTAAATGTCAGCGTATAGGTTTTGGCGGTTTCGTCCCATTGATTGAGCAATACCCCTTTATAGGTGGGCGCGCCATCCAGATTAATTTCAATATGATTATCGCCAACCAATGCCCAACTGCCGGTTGCGGCACCGGTAATAGCGCCTGATGAATTCAAGCTAACCAGTTGTGATTTTTTAATTGCAGATGAAATATCTTTGCCATGATTGACCAACAGGAAATCACCGGGAATAAAATCGCGGCGCACACTGGCCAGCGTTTCATTTGCGTAGCGATAAGGCGCAACCAACGGCCAGCCATCGGCATTCATCAGCAATTGGTGCACGCGGATTTCGTGCGCTTCACCGCGCTCGGGGAAACGTGAATGAAAAATAATAAAATGCTTTCCGCTTGCCGCATCGTAATACGCAGAATTGTGGCCCGGCGATACATAACCCATTCCGATTCCGCTACCGGTTTCACCCAACTTGCGTTCAAACAAAAAATTGCCCATTAATTTCACACCGTAGGGTGCGATGGAGGCATCATCAAAAATAGGTAACGCAGCATTGGATTTTACGTTGGCCATGTCATTGCCTTGCGCATCCAGATAAGGGCCATCGGGATTCAATGAGCGCGCCACACGGATGTTGTATCCACCGACTGCATCCAAACCACCAAAAGACGTGAACATGTAGTAATAGGATGTTTGAGGACTATACAAAACATACGCGCCTTCAATACGGCTGTGATTGCCACCGAGCAAATGTTTGCCGTAGCCCTGCCCCGGCAATGGCATCCCGGTTTCAGGATTCAATTGCAGAATAAAAATGCCACCGGAATAGGAGCCGTACATCATCCACAACTTTCCGGTTGCATCATAAAATGTATCCGGATCAACAGCGTTTGGATGTTTACGCGCGTCGTAAACCGTACCATCTTCACTCGCTAGTCCCCACATACCCGATTTCAAAATGATGCCTTTATTAACGTAAGGTCCATCTACTTTATCGGCCACCGCAACACCAAGCGCAGAGCGAGGTGAATCGCCTTTGCAGGCGTTGTAATACATATAGAATTTGCCATCGGCCAGTTGGATTACATCGGCCGCCCAGAGCGTATTGCTTTGCGCCCAGGAAAAGGTTTCTGCTAATTCAGTAAGTACGTTATTGAACAGCGGATTCGTCTCGCTCACGCCGTCGGCAATCGAATACCACTTGAGCAAATCCGGTGACTTGGCTGCGGCTAAATGCGAACCAAATACATAGTATTCGCTGCCTACCTTGATCACCGAAGGGTCATGTACAGATGCATTGATAAAACCGGGTACGGTTGGTGCCAATATTTGGGCCTGGGTATTCAAGGCTTGTGCGCCCAGTGCCAACGCAGCCAAGGGGGCAGCCAACCACCGCAATGCAGATTGTTTGATACTCATCTCTCTCTACTCCTACTTATGATTATTGAGTTATGTCTGACAATTAAATATCCGCAGGCAATAAATCTCTCACCCAGCGAATAGATCCTCGACAGGTAAAAGCGATTTGCGGACAAAAATTGGGGTAAAACAGGTTGTAGCGGCATAAAAACATTATTTTTATAGCCAGATTAGTGTGTCACGACTCAATTCAACACTCAATAATAATTTATTATTATCTTATAATATAAAGTAACAAGTACCCGTTAGATTTAGAGCTGAAGGGATTATTGGTACAGGATGCCAAAGGAAGACATTTGACCGAAGCCCGTTGGCTGACTAGGGCTAATAAACTCCTTTTAGTGTCACTCATGTCATGCGGAAACATTCTGTCATTATTTTCAGCGTTCTTGCGGCGCTGTCATATACCACCTGGGCGGAAACGCTGAAGGTGGGTTACTTTGATTTGCCGCCTCATACCTTCCCGCAACACTCAACACAGCCCAGCGCTGCTATTGCGTATTTTGATAAGGTTGCCCAGGCGATGGGGGTTGAAGTTGAATACGTTAATTATCCGCTTTCACGTCTGGTTTTTTTGCTCGATCACCAGCGATTGGATGCTGCGCTTTTTTTGGCTAAAACTGATGCTCGCATCGAAATGTTTGCCTACCCCGCCAGCCCCTATTTCACAACAGAGTCTGTATTTGTCGTTCCCAATACCAGTGATCTGAAATCAGCAGACGACATCAGCCAGAAAAAAGACCTGGATATTGTTGTCTGGGAAGGTGGGTTTCACTCAACCACACTGGCTACAAGCAGCAATAAACTCATCCCCCTGAGCGGGAATAATATTCCTGCACGAGGAATTACTCTGACAGTGAATGGCCGCTTTGACGCGTTTTATAGCCCGGATCGCTATGCAGTTGAATATGAAGCAAATATAAGTGGGCGCGCAGGGAATATACGTACGATCACAATCCCTCAAGATGCAATCGATATTTATACTGTTTTTTCCAAAAATTCTGCCAAATATTATTTAAAACGTTATGAGCGTGCGTTAAAGAAAATCGAAACAGAAATCACGTATGAACATTTTTTAATTAACTTCACGAAAAACCTGCCGCAACAATCTGCAGCAGATTCTTCAGAGAAAACAACAACATCTTCAGTTGCGCAATAACCTGACACCATAAATACCACCCGCAATAGAGCCGGGCGCGGCAACAAATTTGAGTGTGTATTTGCCCTTGGATTTTTTTACCAAATCATCTGGAATAGCATAATCCACTGTGAAAAATGCTTGTGCATTGCCTGTAGATTCTACTTTGGCAATCACTACATCATTTAAATAAATATCAAAACGGCGGCCGGAATCAATGCCTGCGTAGGTGATCTGAAGCGCTTTTGCCTCCTGCTTTTTATCATTCAGTTCATAACTAAACCAGGCACGGCTGTGACGCCAGTGGCGGCCTTCGTATAAACCCGTCTCACTTTGCTCGCCCTTATAGAAATGATCTGATTCCGGTTGTTGTTCACCCGGTGCAACCTGATCAATTGTTTTTGCCTGCAATAGTAACCGCACCTGTTCATCGTCCGCGGCTTTTGCGCGAGCCTGTTCCAGATCATTCGCGTTTGTGTAAGGCCAATAAATACTGTAGCGCGATTCATGCAAGCGGAAAAATGGGATCAATTCAACATGAGACATTTGCTTGCCATTAATGAGCCCTGTGGCATCAAAGGTTAATGGCTTGCCTGCGACGGGTTTTAATTTCTGGATAAAATCCTGCGAATTGCCCAATAAAAATGGTGCAGCTTCAAGTGGACACATTTGCCCGTGTGCGATATGCCCCATGCGCGAGTCATCGCTAAAATAATTGAGCGTTTCGTTTGTGAAGGGTTGTGTTTTTGCGGCCAGCACTATGGGGCCATGCAAAATTGCATAGTAATTTGAGCCATCGGGCATTTTTTCCAGCGCGGTATGCATGGGCAGGGTCAGCTCCACTTTATCGCCTTTTTTCCAACGGCGTTCAAGCGCAATAAAGTCGCCTGGCTGTTGGGTTACATCAATCGTTTTACCATTAACACGCAAACCGAGCGCACCCGCTTTTACCCACCCTGGGTAACGTAATTGCAAACGGAAACGCGCCGCTTTATCAATGACTATCGATGTAGTTTCAGCATCGGGAAATAAGGTGTTTTGTGTGAGCTTGATGCCCTGCTCTTTCCATTCCATACGCGATGGAATAAATAAGTTGATAAATATTTCGGGCGTTTGTTTGGATTTTTTATCGCGCGCATAAATAAATTCCGCGTATTTGGAATGGCTCTCCAAACCAGAGCCTACACAACACCACATGCCGTCGTGCACCTGCGAATAAACACGGTAATGATTGGGGCGCATAGGCGTGAAATAGACAAATCCACCGGTGCGCGGATTTTGCGAACCCAAAATATGGTTATAGAGTGCGCGCTCGTAGTAATCCACATATTTTGTTTGAGGCACGGTCAATTGCTGCGCAGATTGTCCAGTAGACGATTTTTTTCCTGAAGGATCACCAGAAGACAAGTACAACAACTCAGTCAGTTTAAGCATATTGTAGGTATTGCAGGTTTCCGGCCCTTCTACTTCATGCACCATAGGCGCGAAATCGGCAGTGTTATGGAAGTGCTCTTTCACACTGTTACCACCAATCGCTACTGTGCGTTTATCAATTACTGTTTGCCAAAAAAATTCTGCGGCACGATTCCAGTCCGCATTATTCGTTGCATCTGCGTAGCGTTTAAAACCAATCACCTTGGGAATCTGGGTATTGGCATGCAAGCCAGTCAAATGGTCTTGTTGTTTTTCCAAAGGCTGTAAAATTGCCTGATGGGAAAAGGCTTCAGCCAGTTTCAGGTATTTTTTATCGCCGGTAATCTCTGCTACATCTACAAAAATTTCATTCATGCCGCCATGCTCGGTACGCAGCATGGTTTGCATTTGCTCAGGCGATAAATTGTTAGTCAGTGCAATTGTCCAATCGGAGAGTTTCACCAACATGTTTTTTGCATCTTTACTCCCCGCATACCAATAAGCATCGCGCAGGCCAGCATACATTTTGTGAATGTTATACCAAGGCACCCAGCGCTCATTGGTGGAAAAATTATCGGCGCGGATATCACCTTTGGCGATTTCCTCCCACATTTTTTTGCTGTCGGGAATACCACCAATATAACCAGTGCCCAATTTATCCTGGCATTTTTTTAATTCAGCAATCACATAATCCAAACGCTTTTTCACCGCAGGGTCTTTAGTGGATGCATATAACAATGCCAACGCCGAGACATAATGGCCGCCCATATGGCCATCCAACCCGGTGGATTCCCAATTGCCGTAAGTTTCTTTATACGGCAACCCGGCCTCACGCCGAAACGGCGCAAGCAGCTTCTCGGCATCCAATGCCATGACGTACTCTTTATTGGTGTTTTGCGCTTGCAGGAAGGGGCCATCCAACAATTGCACATCGCGTAGGGGAACAAGTTCAAGGGCGTAGCTTTTCGTCACGCAGCCCAACAAGATCAGCAAAACAACCCATTGTTTCATTACGTTTACCTTTCTATTTTTATCGGCTTATGAAATGCAAAAGGCAACTCTTGCGAGCTGCCCTTTGTGCAATTTACCTGTTACCAGTATTGCATGCTTAGAACGTTATACGCGCACCCACTGCAAACGTACGGCTGTATAACGCAGAACCGAAGTTATTCGTGGTTGAACCATTTTCACCGTAGTAACTTTGATAAATTTCTTCGGTCAAGTTGGTACCGTCAAATGTGAATGACAGGTTATCGGTCACTTGGTAACTGATTTGTAAATCCATACTGGCTTCTGGTTTTCTCCAAACTTCCAGTGGGTTTGCAAACAGTGCAGCTTCGTAGTTGTTCAGGAACTCACTGCGCCATGCGTAAGATAAACGCATGCCAAGATTGTCTTTATCGTACGCCAACACAACACTGTAAGACTCATCGGAAACACCGAACAAATCAGTTTCTTTGGTTCCGGTAATTTCACCAGCTGAGTTGGTCATAGGTGTAGTTTGCGATGAATCCAACGCGGTATAACTTGCTTGGATACCAAAGCCATCCAGATACCAAGGCAAGTTTTGCGGGAACCACACTGCACCCAATTCAAGGCCAGACAATTCGCCATTAGACGCATTGAACGGTTGGCTCAACACATAAGTGCCCGTTTCGCCATCTTCATTGGTGTGCTGTACCTGACGACGGAAATCAATAACAAAACCTTCTACTTCACGCTTGAACAGGGTGCCGTAAAGGGAACTTGATTCTGCAAAATACCATTCCAATGAGAAATCGTAGTTTTTGGATTCAGTTGGTTTAAGGTCTGCATTACCGCCACTTGCAGTACCATAACCAATGCCGGTCACATCCTCGTTATAAATAATTTGCGAGTTGAGTGCAGCAAAGTTAGGGCGACGCAACGTTTCGGTGTAAGCCAAACGTGCATAAAGATCATCTGCTAATTCATAGCGTAATGAGAGGCTTGGCAAGAACGTGGAAGTGTCTGTTGAATCGGCATAAACATCTCTGCCAGCTGAAGCGGTATCAGTAAATTCCATATCCGTTTCAGAACCGGTATAGCGAACACCAATTTCACCATCCAATTTTCTGCCAGCAACTTCAAACTCATATTGGCCAGTAACATAGGCAGATGCAGTCAACTCATCAATGTTAAAACTTTCATCCATACGCTTCTTTTGCAAACCGTACACGCTGCGCATTTGATCGGCATTGGAGCGCAGATAGTAACCATTGGCAACAGCCCAGGTTGTTGGCACATCGGCTTGTCCATCAAAGAAACCACTGTTGATGTAGGTCAGTTCGTCAGTGATGGCGACAGCGTTGTTAAAACCTTCCTGACGGCTAAACGATTCTGCCGCAGTGCGTTGATCAATACGGATACCCGCATTAATTTGCGTGAAAATACCCAGCGCTGCATCGTAAGTAGCATCGGTGGTAAAGGTGACTGCATCGCCTTCGTTTTTGTTGGCGTTGTCGTACAGCTGGGCAGTTTTCCAGTTGGCAACATCAGCAACATCAGCTTCATTCAAATTGGTAGTGGCAGGGTTATCGATAAAACTGAACGCAGGAATTCCACCACCTGCATTAAAGTCTACATTCAAACCGTAGCGTGCATTTTCATAACGCGCGGCAATAAAATCAGTTTCAAATGTACTTTCCTGATAAACCACTTCTGACTTCACATTCAGATCATCAGTCAGCTGCCAATCGCCGCCCAATGCATACACAAAACTATCGGTTTTGCCGGTAGTTAAATCGCCACTGGTGAACGACCAGTTATCTTTTACACTGCGCGATTTAACAATATTGGTGCCTTCAAACAATACGACGTTTGCATCGGCAGCCGCTGTTGGACTGTTGGCATAAGAACCCCACCAATCAGCAAAGGTAAATAACAGCGAGTTGAAAGAATCGTTGCGGTAGCCGTTGTAAAACGCTTCAAAGGTATATTCAGACGTGTCGTTAGGTGCAAATTGTAACGAGACGTTTGCTGCAGAGCGCTCACGCTTACCGGTGAAATCACTCGCGAATACCGCATCGCGGCCAAGGATGTATTCCATCGGCTGGCCATTGATATCCAGCGTGGAACCTGGCGCAGAAGGCAAACCATTTAACAAGCCTGGAGTCCAGATGGGATTTTCAGCTACGCCGGGTTTATCCAGGAAAATACGCTCGTAATTGCCAAAAGGCGCAACCGGGTTATCGGTTGCAAATGGCACCATCGCACCCGCAGTAATACTTTGATCGCGGTAATTTGTTTCAGCGAATGAAAGGTTTACCAATGCACCGAAGTCACCTGAACTGGTCTCCCAACGGTCGCTGGCCAAGACGCTGATATTAGGGTCGGTTTTATCTGCTTGTTCTTGATTGATTGCGCGTGCAGCGATAACAATTTTGCTGCCGTCAAAATCAAATGGACGCTGGGTTTTAATATCAACAGAGCCGGCAATACCATTTTCAATTTGCGATGCAGAACGGGTTTTGTAGACATCCACCTGCTTGATCAAGCTGGCGGGAATATCTTGCAGAGCCACCGCCAAACCAGATGCAGTAAAAATATTGCGACCATTTACGGTGGTATTAATATCGGTCAAACCACGAATAGAAATACCGGCAACTTCACCTGAACCGCGGTTAGTGACTTGCACGCCGGTAATACGTTGCATTGCTTCGATAACGTTGTTGTCGGGGAATTTACCAATGTCTTCCGCCACAATCGCATCCACGATTTGGGTGTTATTGCGCTTAACATCCAACGCTTGCGTCAAGCTTCCGCGGATACCGGTAACAACGATTTCTTCGATCTGTTCATCTTGTTGTTGTGCAAATGCAGGCAGGCCAGCGCCGAAGGCTGCAACCATGGCTACCGCCATACTGAGTGTTTTTTTCTGGAACATGAGGATCTCCCGTATGTGATTGCTGCATGGATGAGTTCTCTTGCTGCAACAATCATTATTATTAAATCGGTGTTTTATTTGTCTTATGAACTGCCTTAGAACGGACACGATAAGTGAATGCCATTACCTCGTGCGGGTAATGCAGGATGGCAACCAAGCCAACCTAGACTGAAGCACGCCACTTATTATGCATATTGTAAGACAAATAAAATACTATCCCCGCCAGCAATTTACGTCAACAGATAAAAATACTTTTTTAGATGGAATTTCCCGCACTAAAAGTCATTCTTACCATTACACACCAACTAAAAAAATAACGTCATTCCGCCATCAAAGATGACAAAAACACACGCAACTTCACTGTTATTAAGGGGTTTTGAGGCATTTTCACCCGATTATTATCTTACAATAATATCTGGTTTTACGTATGATCCGCTGTGGCTTAAACGCCAATGACTCGTTGAAACATAATAAAAAGGTAACGCTGATGATTCATTTCTCCTCCCTGGATTGGATGGTACTGGCTGGCTTTATGTTGCTGCTGGTTGCCGTTGTGGTCTGGTCACTGTTCGAAAAAGAAAAAAACACATCGGATTATTTTCTTGCGGGGCGCAACGCGGGCTGGCTGGTGATTGGCTCATCCATTTTTGCGTCCAATATTGGTTCGGAGCATTTGGTTGGTTTATCCGGTGCAGGTATGCAATCGGGTATGGCAATGGCGCATTGGGAATTGCAATCCTGGATTATTTTGTTGCTCGGCTGGGTGTTTGCGCCCTTTTATTGGAGCAGCAAGGTATACACCATGCCCGAGTATATGGAGCGCCGTTATTCGTCTAGCTCACGCACTTTTTTATCGTTTATTTCGCTCGTCAGCTATGTGCTCACCAAAGTCTCGGTAACGGTGTATGCCGGCGGGGTTGTATTAAAAACCGTGCTGGGAATTGATTCGCTATGGGGCATCGATTTTTTCTGGATTGCTGCGCTGGGGCTGGTTGTGATTACCGGGATCTACACTGTGCTGGGCGGAATGAAAGCCATCATGTGGACATCGGTTTTACAAACACCAGTACTTATTATTGGCTCATTAGTCATTCTGGTGGTGGGTTTGGATAAAGTCGGCGGCTTTGCTGAACTTGAGCGAATCAATGGTGAAAATATGCGCCTGATGCGCCCAATGGACGACGAAAACTTTCCTTGGCCGGGCGTTATTTTTGGTTCTTTTATTATCGGTTTTTGGTACTGGTGTACCGATCAATATATTGTCCAGCGTGTGCTCTCCGCTAAAGGAATTCAGGCCGCACGGCGCGGTACTATTTTTGCCGGTTATTTAAAATTACTGCCGGTATTTATTTTTCTGTTCCCGGGCATGATTGCTTTTGCGCTGCATTCGCAGGGAAAAATCCATATAGAAAGTGCCGATCAGGCGTTTGCGGTGTTGGTTTCAGAATTATTGCCATCCGGTATTAAAGGCATCGTGATTGCAGGTTTGCTTGCTGCACTCATGAGCTCCCTCGCCTCTTTATTTAATTCATCGGCAACGTTGTTCACCATCGATTTTTATAAAAAATTCAAACCCGATGCCAGTGAAACCAAACTGCTCAGTGTTGGCCGCCAAGCCACCATTGCGGTGGTGATATTAGGTGTGGTGTGGATACCGGTTATGCAAATGGTGTCCGATGTGCTCTATGAATACTTGCAATTGGTACAAGCGTTAATTGCACCGGGAATTGCAGTGGTATTTTTATTGGGCGTTTTCTCCAAGCGTATTACGCCTGCAGCCGGGCTGATTGGATTAGTCAGCGGTTTTGTATTGGGTATGTTGCGTTTGGTGCTCACTATTTTTAAAGAACATCTGGCAACAGATGGCGTGCTCTACGCACTGGTCGATATGAATTGGCTGTACTACTGCTCGCTGTTGTTTATCGTGATTTGCGTATTGGTTATCGCCGTCAGTTTCTTCACCAAGCCCGCACCGGAAGCGCAGCTTGCAGGGCTGACGTACGGTTCTATCAGTGCCGAGCAAAAAGCAGAAATCAAAGCGGGCATCGACAAGTGGGATATTATCCACACATGCATTATTGTCGGGATTACCGCGTTTATTTATTGGCGTTTTTGGTAACACCTGCCGGTTCAAAAAAAGCGGTGCTGATGATATCGGCACCGCTTTTTTATTGTCTTTCAATTTATGGCTTGGCGATTTATGGCCTGACGATTTGTTGCTTGCAGGGCTGAATCCTGAAAAAAAAAAACCGCCACAGAATACTGCAGCGGTTACAAAGTGGTGTTAACAAACAGCGTTACACCATCCAACGACAAAGGATTGCATTCAGGCTATGCGCCCAGTGAACAAATAACTCTTACAGCAGAGTACAACAGGAGTGCAGTCATGCGGGCGATCAAACACTCTATTTGTAATATAATATATTAATAATTCTTAAAGTCCAGTGTATTTGCGATTATTTTCTTCTTGCGAAACAACAATAAAAAACATGTCCAGTCCTGAAATAAGTTGACACTGATTTATCCAAACGCCCGATGCACCTCATCGGGCGTTTTGTATTCTAGGGATAGATGCGGACGACGTTCGTTGTAGATCCGAATCGACTCGGCCACCATCACTTTTGCTTCTGCAAGATCCCTGGGTTTCCTTATCAAAAACTCACTTTTCAAAATACCATTCACACGCTCTGCCAGCGCATTTTGATAGCAGTCGTAACCATCCGTCATCGAACAATGAACACCGTATTGATAATGCAATTTCTGGTATTGCGCTGAACAATACTGAATACCCCGATCTGAATGGTGGATGAGCTCATCACCACTGCGTCGCTGCTGTAGTGCTTGTTTATACGCACCGATTACTGACTCAGCCTTCAGATTGTCATGGACGCAATGCCCCACAATCTTGCGCGAATAGGCATCGGTCACCAAACTCAAATAGGCCTCGCCCTGATGCACGGGTAAATAGGTAATGTCAGCCACCCAAACATGTTCTGGTCGTTGCGGAATCACTTGATGTTCACCAGGCTTCAGAAGATTGGGATGTTTGCGAAAGCGATGATGGCTGTGCGTTGTTTTGTGATAAGCCCGCTTGGTGGGAACCAGCAGGCGATGTTCGCGCAGCAAAGCAAACAGTCGATCTCGCCCCACAACCAATGCGGATTGTTGTAACAAGCGCTGTAGTTTGCGCGTTCCGATGCAGGGTTGTAATGCACGTTCACGCTGCACCGCATCAAGGAGTATCTGCGTGTGCACTTCTCGTTGTCGCACCCGCTTACATTGTTGATACCAGGCTTGCCGACTGATGCCGAGTAGCTGGCAACCACGGACAACGGATAAACCCGCTAACGTTTTCGTTTGGATGATGTTCCGTGCGGCTTTTTTACCACGCTGACTCCATAGTCGCGCTTGAGTACATCAACCACCGCTTCGAAAAAATCCGCTTTTTGTTGGGTTAGAGCGAGCTGCTGTTCCAGTTCTTTGATGCGCTGTTCTGGCGTTTGAGGGCGAGGATTATCGGACATGAGGAGGCCTTTTGCTGGTAAACCTAATGACCAATCCAGTTGACCATGCTTGCGCAGCCAACACAAGACTGTAGATCTGCCTTGTATACCGTAGCGAGACTGGGCTTGTTTATAAGTCATCTCTCCTTTTTCGATTTGATCGACAAGAGCCAATTTAAAGGCGAGAGAGTAATCACGCTGGGTGCGTTTAATAACGGGATTCATAACACTTTCCTCAGTAGAGAGTAGAAAAGTGTCAACTTTATTCAGGACGAGTCAACAGCAATAAAAAAGCCCTGCATGGCAGGGCTTTTTAGCAACTGTGTAGTGGCAACTCTGTACAGTTGAATTAAAACGAGTAACGCACACCCACTGCATAGGTTTTGGAATAGATGCCGTTACCAAAGTTAAACAGGTTTTGGTTCCCTTCACCGTAGTAGTTTTGGTAAACGTCATCCAACAGGTTGGTGCCATCAAAGGTGATTGCCAACTCGTCGGTGATGTCGTAACTCAATTGGAATGACAGATCCTGCTCAGGTCGGCTCCAGAATTGGATGGGGTTAGCGAAGATAGACGCTTCGTTGCCCTGGTAGAACTTCTCGCGCCATACATAAGACAAGCGCGCACCAAAGCCTTCTTTCTCGTAGGCCAACACCAGACTGTAGGATGAGTCAGACACGCCACTCATTTTGGATTTGTTGTAACCACTGATGCTGCCATCTTCAGCAAACTCAGGGTTCAACTGTTCGGAGTCCAGCATGGTGTAGCTCGCCTGCACGCCCAAACCATCCAGTACAGCGGGTAAATTATCCGGGAAGTACACCAAACCCACTTCCATACCCGACAGCTCGCCGTCTGCCGCATTCACGGGCGCGTTCAACACATAAGGGCGCGTAACGCCATCATCGCCTTCGCGCACAACCGTCTTCTTACCGTTAATCACCAAACCATCGATTTCACGCTTGAACAAGGCACCATAGAGCGAGCTACCTTCAGCGAAATACCACTCTAGCGACATATCGTAGTTTTTAGAGTAGGTCGGCTTGAGCTGTGGGTTGCCACCGCCCCCGGTGCCGTAAGGCGTGCTGGTCAGCGGGTCCTGGAAATCCTGATGGGGATTCAAAGAACCATACTCGGGCATACGCAGGGTTTCGGTGTAGGCAACACGGCCTACAACGTCATCGGTAATATCCCAGTTCAACACCAGGCTGGGTAAAACCTCTTGCGCAGAAGACGTGCCGGGAACCAGAACACCGTCCTGCCAGAATTCCAGATCTTGTTGATAGTCCACTGCGCGCACGCCAAATTCACCGCTCAGGTTGTCGCCCAGGTGAAATTGCGTGGTGACATAAAACGCAGCCGCGTCCTCATCAACACTGAAGCTTTTCTCCAGCACCGGATTAATTTCCAAATCATAAACCATGCGTACCGCTGTTTTGTTTTGCAGCATGTAGTAGCCATTGGCGGTGATGAAACGGTCGAAAATATTGGCGCGGCCATCAAAATAATTAGTCGCGGTATAGACTATTCCCGAGCCATCGCCAGAGGCACCGGCTGCAACCAACAAATCCATTAACTCACTAACACTGGTGCCGCCGATTCCTGCGCTTTGATCGCGCGACATGGTTTCCGCACCGCGGATTTGATAGCGGCCACCGACTTTAATACTGTCGATGAAATTGCCGTCGAGCTGCCAATCGGCATCCAGATTGTAAGCGGCAGAATCACCCGTGCTGCTGCCGCCGTTGTCGTAGACAGTACCGGCGTTCCAGTTGGCAACGGCAGAAATATCTGACTCATCCACCGATGTCGCCGGGTTGTCCCAGAACTCCACCGAAGGCACACCATCGCGATCGTTGTAGTCCACATCCAACCCATAGGCAGTGCGATCAAAACGCATCGCAAAGAAGTTGTTGGTGTATTCACTGTCTTGCAACACCAGCTCTGAATTCAGCGTCAGCTTGTCCGTGGGAGTCCACTTCGCCCCCAGAGCCCAGAGGTAGCTATCGGTTTTGCCATCGGCATAGTCACCACTTTGGAAACCGCCGTTGTCGCGCCCTTGATGCTCTTTAACAACATTGGTGCCTTCGTATACGAGCGGAATAGCAATGTTGCCGTTTTGATGCTCAAGCGTATTGGTAAACCACATGGCATTTTGTTGGGTATTGCGATAGCCCGTGTAAAAACCTTCCGCCAAAAATTCCCAATCATCATTCGGTGCCCACTGCAAAGAAAAACTGGCCGCCGGGCGCTTGCGGAACCCTGAGAAAACGCTGCCGAAAACGGCATCGCGCATCATCAAGTAATCGACAGTTTCACCATCCACATTCAAAGTCGAACCTGCACTGTACGGAATACCGTTTTCCAACCCCGCTTGCCACACCGGCTTGCCACTCGAATTATTAGGGATCATCTGGTAAGGCGTGTAGTTAGATGCAGGCGTTGCCGAAAAGAACGGGAATACCGCACCGGCGGTCATGCTGTCATCGCGATAATGTGTTTCGGCGTAACCAATATTGATCAGCGCGCCGATTTCGCCAGCGTTTTCCAACTCCCAGCGATTGCTGTAGAGCGCACTTACGTTAGGATCAATTTTATCGGGCTGATCGGCATAAATACCGCGTGCGGCCAACACCACTTTTTCACCGTCAAACATAAACGGGCGATTGGTTTTTACATCAATAGAACCGGCGATACCGCGTTCGGTGCGATCAGCAGAACGCGTTTTATACACATTCACACTGCTCAGCAAGCTGGCGGGAATATCCCAAATTGCAACATCGCGACCAGCACCGGTAAATACATCGCGGCCATTCACGGTGGTATGAACGTCAGTCAAACCGCGGATCGAAATACCGGTCACTTCACCGCCGCCGCGGCCGGTCGTTTGCACACCGGTGACGCGTTGCAATGCTTCTACGACGTTGTTATCAGGAAATTTACCAATATCTTCTGCAACGATTGCATCAATAATTTGGGTATTGTCACGTTTGATATCCAATGCTTTGGTCAAACTGCTGCGAATACCTTGTACTGTCACTTCTTCAATTTGTTCTTCTGGTTGCGCTTGTTGTTGTGATTGCTGTTGTGTTTGTTGTTGCGCTTGTGCAACGCTGATTTGCGCCATCATTGCGGCCAATACCGCTGAGGCTAAAGCTGTCTTCTTATACATTTTTCAACTCCAAATTTTTTTAATAAATTTGAGTTAATGTGAGTGCATTAACTCAATCAAAAAGCATTCAGGTGCGAGGGGAACAAACCCCTCGCGGCTGCGCATTACTGGGCAGTTGAACCTTCTTGATAAAGTGAGTTAATTTTTTCTGCGCTGATGGTGCCAGTGAACACTTTCAACTCATCGATGGCACCGTTGTATGGCGTATCCCAATAATTCACGCCCAGCGCAAATTCATTGGTGTCACCCGCAACCGTCATCACACGGCGGAAATCCGTTGATGTCACTTGCAAGGAGCCATTCACAAACAATTTGATGGTGTTGTTATTTTCACCATCCACCATGATGACAATATGCGTCCATTGCCCCGCAGGAATACGGTTAGCCAATTCAGCGTTGTCGTAGAAAGACGGACCGTTTGCCCACACACGGGTTTTACTAGTGCCCGCCATAGACGGAACCAGACTCAACCAATAGTTGGCATTAGCACCACCAAAAAATGCGGTGGTGTAATCCGTAAATGTGGTGGGTTTTAACCACAGGGAAATGGTGTAGCTGTTAGTCGTAATTAAATTATCGGGTAAGCGAATACCGGATGCGCCATTCAGATTGACCGCTTGGCCTTTTACACCTTCCACGTAACTAACCGCCCCGCCGGTGTTGCCAATACGATCGCCCGTTACCGTGCCCGCTGGTGCAACATTGTTCAGTGATGCCAAGCTGTTTTCGAAGCTGTATTCAGCCGGTGCAAGCGATTTAATCGTTACCTGGAATTCTTTGGTATCGGTAAAACCTTGATAGTTGATATGCGCAGTCAAGGTAACGGTTTTATCACCTTCATCGGCAGTCGGTTGCATCACCACGGCAACACCGTTGGTTGGTTTCAAATATTTTTCATCACTTGAAGTCCAACGAATTCCGGATACAAATGGACCAACGCGCAACAAATCAAAATTTTCGCGCACGGCTGACATATCACCCAATTCCAATGCATCTTTTACGAAGCCGGCAAATTGTGAAGGATCGGTCAGGTTATTAATTGCAGCACCGTTGATATCCAAACTACTCAATGCGTAGTCGTACACAATCAAGTCATCGATTTGCCCAACAAATGGTAAATCCCAACCGAAGTTAACGCCCAATGCATACAACCCGCCATTTTTGAAAATATCATCGCGTGGCATTGCGCCGGCAAAGGCACCGTCGATATATAAATTCATCATGCCGTTTGAATACGTGATTGCCACATGTTGCCATTGGTTTAACGGAGCGGTTGCCGAATGAACAACTTGATTCCAGTTGCCCATGTAGTTACTCCAAATCAATGAACCCGTAGTGAACCACGCATTACCCGGAATATAACTTGACCAGTGATCAACATCTGTCGCCATAAAAAATGCTGACGTATGCGTGGTCAGGTTTTCTGCTTTCATCCAGAACGACACTGTGTATTCACTGGATTTAATAATGTCATCCGGCAAACGAACACCGTTAGCGCCGTTGAAATCGTAAGCCTGTCCACCGGCATAACCTGCTGCAAATGTTGGCGCAGTGGCATCCACATTAAACAAATTATTGTCAGTGGTTTTTGCAGCAGCGAATTTACCCATTGAGTCTGTCAACGCATTTTCAAAACGATAATGCGCTACCGCATTTTTGAATGCAGGGCGTGCTCTTAGGGTTACATTGAAAGTTTTGCTAAAAGTTTGCCCGCCAAGCGATAAATTCGCGGTGAGCGTAACGGTTTGGTCACCCAAATCAGGCGTAGGAATAAATACATTGCCTTGTGAATCGATAAAGTATTCGTTGCTGCTTACCCAATTAATAGCGGTGCCACTTTTGCCCACCGTCGGCAATGAATAACCTTCATCGGCCAGTGTTAATTCCGTTTTGATATTCAGCGCATCTGCCACTGTGCTCAACGCTGTTGATGTCGCGGCAATGCTATCGGTGCGAGTTCCGAATACAGAGGCACCATCGCGCGCCATTGCACTGAACACTGGCACCAATTCTTTTTTGCCGTTATCCCACTGCCACTTGAGCACACCAAAATAAGTGCCGGAATCCAACACCAGTTTGATGGAGTCGTCGCCCATGATCATCCACGAGCCTTTATCGCTACCACTGACACTGCGGTTTTCATGCAGCGTGATATAGCCGGATTTGATCGCGGTTTTATTAACCGCCTTGCCCTGATTTACAAATTTGTAATGGCCTGGCACTTGTGCAACATCCACCACATTATCGCCATTTAACGGAACGTAACGCTGTGGAGAAACCACCAGCCAACCTTCTTTATTCACAAACATTTCGTGCGTGCGAACAGCATGCGCTTCAATATTGTTTGGATAAGCCGTTGCCGATGCAGGGAAGCGAGTATGAGTCACTAACAGGTGGCGTTTGCTCGCCTCATCGTAATAAGCCGAGTTATGACCGGGCGATTGATAACCCCAGGATGGAGCAGCTTCACCCAAGGCTTGGGTAAATTCAAAACCACCTAACAGCTTTCCGCCCACTTCAAGGCCAGCGCCATTGGCGATGTCATTACCTGCCGGATCAAGATAAGGTCCCTTCGGGGTTTTTGAACGTGCGATACGGATGTTGTAACCATCGTTCGCTGCGAAACCGGCCACCGAGTAGAACAAGTAATAGTAATCCGCTACCGGGCTGTACATGACAAACGCGCCTTCAATCGCGCGGAAATCGCCACCTAACAAGTGTGTACCGTAGCCCTGCCCTGCTTTGGGTTTACCGGTGGTTTTATCCATTTCCAACACAAAAATGCCGCCGGAATAAGAGCCGTAAACCATCCACATTCCGCCTGATTTGTCATAGAAAGCGGTGGGGTCGATAACGTTGGGGTCAATCGCACCATTCCAGGTGGTCTGTCCGTTATCCAGTGGATAAGCCGCAAATTCACTCGCGTTGCGATAACCGCTGCGCAGGAATACGCCCTTATCCACGTAAGGGCCTTCAACTGAATCAGCTTCAGCCAAGCCGAGGTACGAGCGGTTCCAGCAGCCGCCATTGTCAGCCTCAATCTGTGCGCAATGGTTGTAATAGAACCAGTATTTGCCATTAGGTGCCTGAATAACATTAGCAGCCCAGTTGCCTTTGAAACCATCGCTCCAGGCAATGCCTTCGGCGATTTCGGTTGAGTAGGTGTTAAACAAGCGGCTCTCGTCCACGCGGTCGTTCGCCGAAAGCACAGAAATATATTCCCAGTTAATCAAGTCACTGGATTTGGCCGCAGCCAAATGCGAACCAAAAATGTAGTAATCGCTACCGGCTTTCACCACAGACGGGTCATGTACACCGATATCCTCAAACGCGACAGCACCTTCTGCAGTAAGCGGAATACTGCTGGCGAGTGAGGGCTTGGAGTAAGACGGTGCGGAAGAAGCAGGTACCGCAGGGTAGGATTTGTCATCGCCGCCACCACCGCAGCCACCCAATAACAGCAGACCGCCAATGGCAAGCACCAGGCTTGATAGCTTCATGAATATACCTCTCGTGTAGTTATTGATTATTAAAAGCGCCAGAACCTTCTGTGGATTCCAGTCAAATCCCTGTTGTGCTCCGGCCATGCAGCTGGACTCAGGGTTTTTATATATGTCATACAATATTACATCTAATTTGTATTGTAATACAATATGTCTTTTGACCGTAAGATCTTGGGTATGGCCACCGCTGTGGCGGGGTAAAACTACCGAGAGAAAAACCACAAAGAGAGAAAGCACAAAGCGAATAACGACAGGGAGCGAAAGCAGCAATAGGAGAAAAGTAAACGTGCGCCGCCCGTTAATTGTTGTCGGGCAATGTAAAGATCGGTTGTGGGGAGCGCTTTTAGAAAATCCTTTTTATACAGTAAACCTCACGCGCGAACCCGATGGGTTTGCGAGAAAAATAATGAACTATTAGAAACCGATTACTGAGGCTTAAACATGGACCGCAGAGAATTCATTACAGCGATGGGCATATTGGGCGCGGCAGCGGCATTGCCTATACCGGCTTTTGCGAACACTAAAAAACACAACTACAAATTTGGCTTTCAACTTTTCTCCGTTAACCAGGACATGAACCGCGACCCCATTGGCACACTAAAAGCGGTGGTGGCTATGGGCTATGAAGATTTTGAGATATTTGGTTTTAACGGTGAGCAAGGAACTTTTTACGGGCAAAAAGCCGCTGCATTTAAAACCCTGCTGGATGATCACAATGTCACTGTTTCCAGTGGGCATTTTGAATTTGCGCCGCTGTTAGAAAAGTCTGACGCTGCACTGATGCGCTTTGTGGATCAGTGTATAGAGGGTGCTCGCACCTTGAATATGAAATACATCACCTGGCCTTGGTTGGCACCGGAGCAGCGATCGATTGAGAATTACAAAGCGCTCTGTGAAAAATTGAACCGTATGGGTGAGCGAGTCAATGCAGCAGGGCTTGGTTTTGCTTACCACAACCACGGTTTTGAATTTGAAGATCAACGCGGCCAGAATGGTTACGATATTATTTTGAAGGAAACTGATCCCGCTCTGGTAAAACTACAAATGGATCTTTTTTGGGTTATGCACTCATCCAAGCGCTCACCTAAAGAGCTAGTAAAAGCGCAGCCAGGGCGCTACGTGATGTGGCACATCAAAGATATGGACAAAAAAACGCGGGACTATACCGAACTTGGCAATGGCTCAATTGATTACCCCGGCATCCTCCCCGACCCTGTTGCCGCCGGAATGGAATTTTATTATCTAGAACAAGGCGGAAATTTTACGCACAGCGCGCTACAAAGTGCAGCCGATAGCGCCCGCTACTTTAAACAGAACCTGCAACATTTATTTTGATGCAGGTTCTGCATGTCTTAACCTGTGTTTCTTAACTTGTGTTTTTTAGCCTGTGTTTCTTAACCTATGTTAATGAGCAATACATTTACTCATTAACAACAGCCGAAAAAAAACCCGCCTGAGCGGGTTTTTAGCAAACAAGGTGTCAGGGATTAACCCGCTGAGCGAGCTTTATACGCGCGGACGACCTGGTTGAAATCTTCTGCAAATTTTTGCAGTTCATCCATTTCTTTCTTTTCTTCCGCACGCGATAAACCGGCACAACCCACATAATCCTGCACGGCTTTTACGTAGGCTTTTACATCATTATTTGCCTTGACCATTTGTGCGGTTACTACGGTTGCCGCATCGGGAATTTCAGGTTTTGCAGCTGGCTTTGCACACGCAAATGCCACAGTAGATACCAACGAAGATGCACAAAAGGTCAACGCAAGAACAAACGGTTTCATAGATTTTCCTCTTCAATGAACAACAAGAACTAAACAATTTATACGCGGAAGCGGCCAACTAACTCCGCCATTCGCGCTGCCACATCTGCCAGGTTATCGGTACTGGACGTAATGCGGCTGGAACTCTCAGCAGTATGGGTAGCTACTGAAGAAATACGATCAATATTGGTTTCAATTTGGCGAGTAGCCGCACTTTGCTGTTCTGATGCAGCGGCAATCTGGTTAGTCCTGTCGCGAATCACACTTACGATTTCCGTAATATGTTCCAACGCACTGCTGGCATCACTCGCTTGCACAACCGCATTGCTCGCCTGGCTTGTACCCGCCGTCATCATTTCTACCGCTTGTTGCGCGCCTGATTGCAAACGCTCAATCATTTCGCGAATTTCAGTGGTAGAACTTTGTGTTTTGGATGCAAGCGTACGCACTTCATCAGCCACCACAGCAAAACCGCGCCCTTGCTCACCGGCACGCGCCGCTTCAATCGCCGCATTGAGTGCAAGCAAATTGGTTTGGTCTGCAATTCCGCGGATAACATCCAACACAGAACCAATACTCACGGTTTCATTGCGCAAACGATCAATCACTTCTGCTGCGGTTTTAATATCGGTTGAAAGCTCGGTAATTTGTCCCATGGTGTTAACCACCAGGGTTTTACCTGCAGAAGCAGCGTCATCGGCCTGCAAAGATTTATCGGCGGTGTCAGACACACTCACAGTGACATCCTGCACCACACTTGCCATTTCTTTTACTGCGCCGACGATGTGCTGGATTTCATTTTGCTGTGTGCGGATTTCATTTTCGTTATCGCGCGATAATTGCGATAGCGTTGATGCACTTCCACTTACTTCACGTGCAGTATGCGCAACATTGGCAATGATCGATTGCAAACGCTCTACAAACTGATTGAAACGGCGCGACAATTCTGTAACTTCATCATTACCGACTTCAGGTAAACGACGAGTCAAATCACCCTCGCCTTGTGCAATATCGCGCAGCGCAATAACCACTTCATTAACAGGGCGAACAATACTTAATTGCACGGCATAAGCGAGCGATGCAGCCACCAGACTAATAATCACAATCAGTATTAATGCACTGATGACCGCCGCACTGACAATGTCATCAATCTCACTCATATCGATGTGCAAGCTGATAGTGCCAATACGGGCACCTTCTGATTTGATTTCTTCCGTAATCGTCAGCAAATGCCCTTTGGTTTCAGTACCCAATGCGCGCGGGCTACCAGCAAATGCTGCAGGCACTTCTTTGGCAGTAACGTTTTTTTCATACCAGGCAAATGGCTTTTGGTTACTGTAAACCACAGCAGCCAATACCCGCGGACTAACACGCAAACCATTCAGTGATGCCGTTACCGTTGCGGAATCATCAAAGGTCATAGCCCCTACACTGGCCTCGCCCAATACCTGCGACAAGGTGCGCATATCTTCAATAATGGCGGACTCAGTTCTATTAATACCTTCACGCACAGTAACCAGGGTAGTAGCAACAACCGCAGCAATACAGGTCAGGGTAACGCTTAGCAAAATCTTCCATTTCAGCGATAAGTTTTTCACTCGCACCTCAAATTCTTGAACAAAGATTTAACAAAAATGCATTTGTGATGCTGATCACAATTTGCGCGTAAGGCTAGCAGACATTTTTTTTATTGCATCAGTTTTTATACCAATCAATAGAACTTTAAGGCCTATTTTTTATATTTCTTTTTATTTGCGTTATATAAACATCAAAAAAAGAAAATAATTTGACGAAAAAATAAAGCCCAATAAAAGCAACAACGAAATGTCAAAATATCATCACCCAATTACAAGCAGCGAATATATGCGTTGTTGCTCAGGACAATTGATCAAAAACCATTCAATAAAAATAACGGATCAACTTGCGCCAGTCTCAATGCAGATGGCAGAAAAAGAAGGACGTGCATTATCGGAATAGCGGGAATGATTGCGTAGGGAAAATAAAACTATGGTCATTTGTTAGTCTCTTGCAGTAGTGATTTTTAATTTTTTTATTGTGTTTACAACACCTGTAATGGTTCAGGTATAAACAATATAGGTTTAGCAGATACTGACGATATTTCTAAAAATATTTATCCGATAAGTGTTTAAATAATCCACCCAAATAAATAATTACACTTATTAACACAACTAAATTTTAACTGCAGAGGGAAGAACAATTCAGAAGAGCAATTCATTTGATAAGCAGAAAATAAAAACCCGCCATTTTCACAGCGGGTTTTTATGTTGACCGATATGTGTGTTGGTTAATTTTTGACGGATAACCATTAATCAATCATTGAAGGCTTACCAAATACCGGCATACCTTGGTCATTCCAGCGCAGTGGTTTAACAAACGTATGACGGTCGGGGTTCCATAAGGGGTCGCCTTCAATTTCAGTGTAGGTGCGCGCATGGTAAACCAGCATCACGGTATCGCCATCTTCGGCGTAAGTGAAACTGTTGTGGCCGGGGCCAAAAATTTTATTGGGAATGTCGGAACATAACACCGGCTCTTTGGATTTAGTCCAGTTTTGTGGATTCAATAAATCCGCATTTTCATCTACCCACAGTAAACCCATTGCGTAGTTTTCATCGGTGGCGCTTGCGGAGTAGCTCAAAAAGATTTTGCCATTGCGCTTCACAATAGACGGCCCTTCATTTACCCAGAAGCCCCGAATTTCCCATTCAAATTCCGGCTTGGTGAGCATGACGGGGGCACTCGCCAATTCCCACGGCGTTTTCATTGGCGCGATATAGATATTGGAGTTGCCGCGAATGTCCACATCTTTTTGTGCCCACACGTAATAGAGCACATCATTATGGGTGAATGTGGTCGCATCCAGACAGAATGTATCAATACCAGAATCAACCTGCCCTAAAAATTCCCATTCGCCTTCCAAGGGATTCGCATTTTTATTGCGGATTGCATACATGCGGTGCTGGAATAAATCGAATTTAATTTCACGGCTGGGCGCTGCTGCAAAATACACGTACCACGCATATTCGCCGGTTGAGGGATCTTTGTTGAAATGGATTTCCGGTGCCCAAACCAGTTCACTGTAGGGGCCAGTATCCGGTTTATGCCATGCATCGACGGTTGGTGCAGTGGCCAATTCCGCGATGGTTTTTGCACGGCGCAATTCAATGCGGTCATACTTGGGTACAGACGCAGTGAAGTAATAATAACCATCGGTGTGTTTATACACGAATGGATCTGCGCGCTGTGGAATTAACGGCTTTAATAATTCGCTCACAATTTTTCTCCAAACTTTCTATTTAATTCTTAATAAAATTTTCTATTTAATTCTTAATAAAACTTTCTATCTAATTCTTAATGCTCTGCAATGTAACCTTTTGCGCGCATTTCATTTTTGAGACCAGCGTAATAACCATCGTTAATGCGATACCAAAACATTAATAGGCCCATCAAGGCATGAAAAAATCCGGGAATAATCGACAGCATTAATGCAATTCCCATCAATGAAAAATCCGATTGCTCTTGGTTGGGAACATACTGGAAATAAGTCAACAGCCAACCAACCATTAAACCCGCAATGCCCATACCGGCTTTTTGCCCTACAGAAATTCCACCGTACGCAAAACCGGATACGCGCTTACCGTTTTTCACCTGGCCGTAATCGATTGTCTCGGAAATGATGGACCAAAATACGGGCGCATGAAGATCAACTACAAACGACAACAGGAAATACAACACAAACGCAAGAACCACATCATCGCGGCCAACAAACAAATAAATCGCCACACTTAATGCCGCCACGACTAATTGTGTGTAGCGGAATAAATTGATTTTGCAGTAGACCTTGGTAATCCAGGTGGATGCCACCATGGCAAGAATGGCAGCTGCAACGCCCGTCGATAAAAATGCTGACACCAAGGCATCATCGCCGCCTAAATAATATTTAGCGTAATAAATCGCAACGGAACCGCGAATCACATATCCAATCGTGCCTGTGATACACACAGCGACCAGAATTAACCACTGGTCATTTTTCAGTAGTTGTAGAAATTGCATCCACAAGGGTTGATGCTCAACAACGTGGGTGACGCGTTCGGTTGTTTTGAAATAACAAAATAAAAACATTACCGCACCAACGCCCGACATAATCGCCATGGCAATCTGATAGCCCAATGCCTTGTCTTCCCACATGCCCGCTACAACAGGAACCACAATCGCCACCATAAAGGCACCAATTTTGGCGAGGAATAAACGGTAGCCATTTGCAGACAGTTTTTCTTTGGGATCACTGGTGAGTGCGCTGGGCAGGGAGATATAAGGAATACCAACGCCGGAGGTGATCAGCGTCATCATGATGTAGGTGGAGTAAGCCCAAATTAATTTAGCGTCGTATCCCCAGTCTGGCGTGGTGAATACAAAAAACACACTGACCGCGTAGGGAATTGCCAGCCATAACAACCAGGGGCGATAGCGCCCTTGTAAAAAGGTGTAACGGTCAGTGATCTGCCCCATGACCAGATCAGAAATTGCACCCACTACTTTGACGGTGAAAAACAGAATGCCCATGTCAATTGGGCTTAGGCCGAAAATATCAGTGTAATAAAAGGTGATGATCAGCATCATTGATGAGATCACGACGTTTAGCGCCATATCGCCAGCGCCAAATCCAATTTTTTCTGCAACCGATAACTTTTCTGTCATCGTCGATGTTTGTGCATTTGTATTAGCTGATGGTGATGGTTGTGTTTTCATTGTTTTGGTTGACCTCGTGTTTCTATTATTGGTACTGCTATTTTTATTTCTGCTTCTATTTCTATTTATGCCTGATATTTCTATTTATCTTACGGTTAAAAAAAGCGGCATTACGTTCTCCGTAAGTGCCGCTTCCTTTATCGATCATCCAGTGCAGGAACTTTCTATTACCTGCTACTCCGCTTATAAAAAATAATCATTTTCTATAGCGTGCACCAGCAGCACATCAATGCCAGCCATACCCGCGCTTGCTGCAGCTTGTAAACCCAGTTTTGAATCTTCAAACACCACGCATTTGGTTGGATCTATGCCTAATAATTCTGCACAAAGCAAAAACGTATCCGGTGCGGGTTTTGGATTTTTCACCTGGTCTGCACCAACAACGGCGCTGACATATTTATCCAGCCCACAGATTTTCAAAATGGTTTGCGCTTCTTGCGTGTAAGCGCCGGTTCCTACTGCCATGGGCTTCACACCGTGATAACGCTGCGCCACTTCCAACAAGGCAGTCGGTTTTACGTATTTGTGCATATTGTCGTGCACAACCTGCTCTTTAAAATCATTCATTTCATCGAGGCTGGCGCTCACCTCAATGCTGAATTTTTCCAACAGGATTTCAATCGTCCCTTTGGTGGGCACTCCGGCAAGCGAACGCATAAACGGGCGGTCGATTGGAATACCGTATTTGTTCAGTGTTTCACTCCATGCAAACTCATGAAGTTGGCCGCTATCAACCAGCGTGCCGTCCATATCAAAAATCAGTGCATCGTAATGGTCGTACATCGTGTGTTCTCTTGTTTACTGGCGAGGCAGAAATTAGAGCACAAACCGACAGTAAGTTCGAATGCAATCATCGTCTTGGTAAATTATTAGCTTGAATAAATCATAAGTCTGGCTCAATTATCACTCAGGATATCGACACACAAAGTTTTCTGCTTTTTCAGAATCGCCTGTGCCTGTGTAATGGGCATAACTGGGATAAGGGCACAATGGACGGCTGCGGTCAGGGAATACTTGCCCGGTAACCTGTATTTGCGCAGGAGCCTTGTTTTGCTCAACCCACTCAACAATGGGGTCAATCATATCCAAATGATCAAGCGCCGCTGCGCCGCCACCGCAATGCCCCATACCGGGAACCAAAAACAGACGGCTCCATTGGGAAACTTTTTCTTTGCCGCCGTTATCTGCAACTAATTGATCGTAGTAACGCGCAGTTTCCTGTGCAGAAAACCATGGGTCGCTAACACCGTGATAAAACAGTAATTTGCCGCCGTTGTTGGAAAAGGTATTGAGCAGTGTCCAATAAGCTGAATCACCCACAAACGCGGCCGGTGTAGAAGCAGCCATCGCTTCTTGATCGACGTTCATGTCGGTGCTGGTAATTTTTCCCACAATCGGATGAAAGCCCGGGTTCAATAATCCGGGAATACCCTGGGTTTCGGTGATGCCGGTATCAAACCAAAAACCGGGATACACCTGCACACCGAGTGAATTTTTTGGCCCGGCAAACCCGGCTTTTATCGCTTTGGCTTTTTCGGGGCTGATGCACGCTTGCGTTTTATTTGCACTGCACGCCACTGACATAGGATCAAACGTGCAGCCGACAACATTGGAAATCATGTTGTCCGCAACACCGTCTATTGCATCGCACTGTTTTAATAAACCTTGCATCACAATCGTTTTATCTTGCGCGGTTAACGCTTGCGATACATCCGGATGACCCTGCGCATCTTTAGGTGCAACCTTGGCAAGTGAAGTCATCACCCACTTATCAGCGAGATTGGAAAAGCTGGTGCGCATGGCAGGAGCACCGGCCACTATGCCATCAAACAAACGCGGGTAACGCTGCGACATAATCATGGCTTCACGGCCACCGGTTGAACACCCCATGTAATAAGAATGTTCGATCGGTTTTGCGTAATACTGCGCAACAATATGTTTGGATGCGATCGCTACTTTGCCAATTGCTTGATACAAAAAATTCAGTGTTGCTTCCTGATCGCTAAAAAAACTCGCATCAAATCCATGCGTGCCTTGGTGTCCTGTGTCGGTAGTGACTACCGCAAAACCGCGCTGCAGTGCCGTCATATCACCGGCTGCGTTGCTGCCTAAAGGGGTTGCGACAGAACCATTCAAGCCGCCACCACCTTGCATCATAAAACGGCCATTCCATTTTTCTGGCATGGCAATCGCAAAGCCAATCGCATAAGGCTTACCGCCTTCGCCAATGCGCTCATCAATTACGCCATCCACACGGCAATAACTCGCAAGGGTTCCCGCATAAGGGCGCTGATAAGGCACTGCAGGTACCGGCCCTTCTGGCACCATGCTCGCACTTTTGATGACCACAGAATTATCGTGTGATTGGTCGCCAGTCAACTGACTACAGCTATTACCATTTTCTACAGCAGCGGTTTGCGTGCTGGATGAGCAAGAGGACAAGAGCGCAACGCTAACCAACAATCCCAGTACATTTTTCATCGTTCGCACAGAATTTCCTCGCTCAAAAATGGCAATCGTTATTGTTGTAATTAAGAAAATCGCGAGTGAAATCACCGACAGCTTTACCGCTATCGGCGACACACTCTTTTTTAGAGCCGCACTGCTGCGGATTTCAAACGCTTACACACCATCTTTCAAATGGCGTACACAATCTTTAAATGACTTACACACCGTCTTTCAGATGAAAGTAAGCGGCGTTGTGGCGCAATTCGGTTTTGAATGCACGCACAGTGGTGTCTTCACCGATCACAACCGCTTCAACACCAGCCATTTCTGCGTAATCCACAATTTCATCAGCAGTCACGCCTTGAGTGTAAGCACTGTGGTGTGCGCCACCGGCTTGAATCCAGGCAGCAGCAGAAATTTCCAAGTTGGGGCGCGGTTCCCACAGCGCTTTTGCAACAGGCAAATTCGGCAATTCTTGCGGTGGATTAACAGTATCTACTTCGTTGATGATCACACGGAAGCGAGTGCCAATATCAATCAGCGAAATACACAACGCAGGGCCCGATTTACCGGTAAAAATCAAACGCGCGATGTCATTGCGGCAACCGATGGTGTGCAAGTGAACTTCCAATTTTGGTTTTGCCGCAGCGATGGATGGACACACTTCCAGCATGTGCGCACCCAGCACTTGATCGACACCACCGGCATGAACACCGCCAAAGTGATAGGTGTAATCTTCCATAAAGGATGAACCACCAGCACGGCCTTTGGACATCACTTTACAAATGTGCACCATGGCTGCCGTTTTCCAATCGCCTTCACCGCCATAACCAAAACCTTGTTGCATCAAACGTTGGGTTGCAAGGCCAGGCAGGTTGGTCAAACCGGTCAGGTTTTCAAAGCAGTTGGTGAATGCACCGAAGCCGCCTTCGGTTAAAAACTTCAACATACCCAGTTCCAAACGCGCTTCGTTTTTCAGCATTTGGAATTGATGTTCATCATCAAAAATCGCCGGGTTTACATCGTATTCTTTTTTGTAGATTTCAATTTGTGCCGCTACTTGTTCGTCGGTCACAGCATCAACTACTTTTTGCAAATCGCCCAAACCGTAGGCGTGAACTTCGTAACCAAATTTAATTTGTGCAGCAACTTTGTCGCCATCGGTTACCGCTACTTGACGCATGTTGTCGCCAAAACGCGCTACTTTTAATGTTTGGCTTGCATGCCAGCCCATTGCCACGCGGCACCAGCTGTCGATTTGTTTTTGCACGGATTCTGTTGCCCAATGACCTACCACCACTTTGCGCTCCTGACGCAAGCGAGTGCTCACGTGACCAAATTCGCGGTCGCCGTGCGCAGATTGGTTGAGGTTCATAAAGTGCATGTTGATGTCGGCAAACGGCAGCTCAGCATTGAACTGGGTATGCAAGTGCATGTAAGGCTTGTTTAATGCGGTTAAACCGGCAATCCACATTTTTGCAGGGGAGAAAGTGTGCATCCACAAAATCAAACCCACACAATTCGGGTTGCTGTTGGCTGCTTGCGCAACCGCAAGAATTTCTGCTGGCGATTTAACGGTCTCTTGCGCAACAATCTTGATAGAAATGTTGGCTGACTCAGTTAAGCCCGCTGCAATTTTTTGGCTGTTCTCGGCGACTTGTTTCAATACGCCTGGGCCATATAAATGTTGTGAACCGGTAACTAACCAGACTTCTTTATCGCCGTAGATTTTCATGTTGTTTTCCTCAGAAAATTTTTCACTTTTCAATTTTGTTTAATTGTTGGGCATTACTGCCCTATATTCTTTCGTTTTTTTTTGGATATCTAAATCCAATGCACATTCTCTTTGAGCAAGGATTGCTTGGTTTATTTTGCGACCGTTTGGCGACATGGATGTCGACAACGAGCCTACACGGATGTATTCACGGCGTGTCGAAAAATGAACCAAGCAATCCTTGCGATCTTCACAATCAAAATAATTACTTCTGCCCGTAATAAGCATTTTTACCGTGCTTGCGCAAATAGTGCTTATCCACAATGCCCTGCTTTAACGCTGCCGTATTTGGCTGCAAGGTTTTGGTCAGATAAGCCATGCGTGCAATTTCTTCCAAAATTACTGCGTGGTAAACCGCATCCGCACCGTTTTTACCCCAGGTAAAAGGCGCGTGACCGGCAACAATCACCATTGGCACTTCTTTCGGGCTGCGATCTTTAAAACAATCCGTAATTTGCACACCGGTTTCCTCTTCGTAATCGCGCTCGATTTGCTCGTCAGTCATCACCGCCGTGCAAGGAATTTCGCCATAGGCATAATCAGCGTGCGTCGTTCCGTAGCAGGGAATCGCCTGCTGGGTTTGCGCCCACGCCGTTGCATAAGTGGAGTGCGTGTGAGTCACACCACCGATGGAGTCGAAATGACGATACAAATGGGTGTGGGTTTTGGTATCGGATGAAGGACGCATGCGCCCTTCCACGATATTATTTTCCAAATCCACAATCACAATATCGTCCGGTGTCATCACTTCATACGCGACACCACTGGGCTTGATGGCGATTACGCCTTTAGCGCGATCAATCTGCGAAACATTGCCCCAGGTATACACCACCAAATTGCGGCGCTGTAATTCCATGTTGGCTTCATACACTTCGCGTTTTAATTCGGTATAACTCATTGCGTTACGCCTCCCCTGTTGTTACTGGTGAGGAGAGTGTTGATGATGAGACGAACTTCCCTAACGCTTGATACTGCTGATAGCGCGCATCGTAAATTACAGCCGCTTGTGCATTCGGTGTATAAGTTTTGCAGGTGCGCGATGCCATCACTTTTTGTGCATCGGCAACGGTAGGATAAACACCGCCGCAAACCGCAGCGAAAATCGCCGCGCCCAATGCGCAACTCTGTTCGCTCTCCAATACCTCGATGGGGCAATTCCAGACATCGGCGCAGGTTTGCATCACGAAATCAGATTTTTTGGAAATACCACCAATCGCTACAACAGAATTGACTGCAATGCCTTCGTCTTTAAAGCGTTCGATAATAGCGCGCGCACCAAACGCGGTTGCTTCAACTAATGCACGGAAAATATGCGGCGCTTCGCTGCCCATTTTTAATCCGGCAATCGCCATGGAAACGGTTTGGTCTGCATCGGGCGTACGGCGTCCGTTAACCCAATCGAGCGCGGTGATATTCGCATCGGCAAGGGGTAACGCACTGGCGGCATTACTCAACGCAACCAGCGTATTGCTTTCAATTTCTTCAGCGAGTTTTTGTTTGGTTGCGTCATCAAGCAGCGCTGAATTCGCCAGCAGGTTTTGCACTGGCCAGTTCACCAGATTGCGAAACCACGCATACAAATCGCCAAATGCAGACTGCCCTGCTTCCAAACCCACAAAACCCGGCAATACTGAACCATCTACCTGGCCGCAAATACCGCGGATCGATTTATTGCCAACCGCTTCGTAACTGGCGACAGTAATGTCGCACGTCGATGTGCCCATAATTTTGGTGAGCACACCCGGTTTCACTTGTGCAGCAACAGCACCCATGTGGCAATCAAATGCGCTGAAACCAACAGGTGTGTTTTGGGGAATACCGAGCTTGTCAGCCCATTTCGCCGTGAGGCCACCGCACACTTGATCGGAGGTAAAGGTTTCTGCTGGCAGGCGATCGCGCAAGCCATTCAGTAACGGATCGATCCCAACAAAAAAATCATTCGGTGGATAACCGCCCCAGCTCTCGTGCCACATTAATTTATGGCCGGTGGCGCAGCGCCCCATGCGCAATTTGCTTGGGTGGGTGGTATCGGTCAAAACAGCCGACATCCAATCGCAATGCTCTACCCATAAATAGGCCGCCTTGGCGACCGTAGCATCTTCACGCAATACGTGTAGCGCTTTTGCCCAGAACCACTCAGAGGAATAAATTCCCCCTTCGTATTTCAAATAATTGGTTGCAGATTCATTTGCCGCAGCAGTAATTTCCTGCGCTTCTTTAATAGCGGTGTGGTCTTTCCAGAGCACGAACATCGCATTCGGGTTTTCGGCAAATTCCGGCTTCAGTGCAAGCGCAACGCCTTCGCTATCAACAGCGACAGGAGTGGAACCGGTGGTATCAAAACTGATACCGACAACCGCCTGGGCTGCGCCCGCAGGTGCCAATTTCCACAGCCCTTGCACGACCTGCTCAAGACTTTCCAGATAATCCAGCGGGTGCTGGCGGAATTGGTCTTTAGCGGGCACGCAAAACAACCCTTTTTTCCAACGCGGGTAATACACCACGTTGCTCGCGACTTCTTTGCCGGTAAGGGCATCTACTAAAAGTGCTCTGACCGAATCAGAACCGTAATCCAACCCCAAGGCATAAGAGGTCATGTTTTCCACCTGTAACGTCGATCTGTTTATTTTATTAATATTGCCTCACTAGAGGATATTAATATTGTATGACAATATATTCTCAATAAGCCTATCCCCTGTCAATCGGTTTACCGCTATCGGGGGATAGTTTTCCGTTATTTCACAAGGCTTTATTTGGCCTTGTTGGCACTCACGCCTTCACTGGTCATGATGATGCGCTTGATGGTGCCATCCGCGTTGTAGAACAGCTCATCAATACTCACCGAACGGCGATATTGACCGCCATCCGGCCGGCCGGCACCGGTGTGATAAATGAAGTAATGCTTGTTGTTGAACTCAATAATCGCCTGATGGTTAGTTGGCGTATTGCCCGCCACTTCATTCAATATCCCCTTGTACTCCCAGGGGCCGGTAATACTTTTGCTCATGGCATAGCCGATTTTCTCGGGGAAACCCATGGCGTAAGACAAATAATAGTTGTCTTTATATTTGTGTACCCAGATTGCCTCGGTAAATTCCGGCAGGGTTTTGATGGGCACAATCGGGCCATCCAGCTCGATCATATTGGGCTTGAGCTTGGCGTAATAGGCTTTGGTATTTCCCCAAAACAAGTAGGCCTGACCGTCATCATCAATAAACACCGAAGGGTCGATATCGTCCCAGTCGTTTTTGGTGTCGGTGGTCATATCATTGGTAATTAACGCCTTACCCAGCGCATCTTTAAACGGACCGAGAGGGCTGTCGCCCACCGCAACGCCTATGGCAAATCCGGGTTTGGTGTCATTGTGGCGCGCGGTGATATACCAGTAAAACTTGCCATCGCGTTCAATTACCTGGCTCGCCCAGGCATCACCCTTGGCCCATTTGAAATCCTTCACTTTTAACAAGGGCCCGTGAGCCTGCCAATTGACCATGTCATCGGATGACCACACCAGCCAGTCGTGCATCTCAAAAAATTTGGTGTTGTCTTTGGCCTGGTCGTGCCCTGCATACAGATAAACCTTACCTTCATGCACTATGGCGGCAGGGTCAGCGGTAAACACGTCGGTAAAAATCGGGTTGGCGGCTTGGGCGATACCCGCCGCAGCGACAGAAGCCACCATCAGGGATTTAATTAAACGCTGCATTTCAACCTCTCTTATTGTCTCTTTTACTATATTATATTTTACGATGTATCGGTAAGTACCTGCCCAGTATTTATACTGGGGTTGATTTATATTGATATTATAATACAATTAAATCAAGCAATACCGTGAAAAGTTTTACCATCGGCGTGTGACTGTCAGGCAAATATACGTAAACCATCCGATTTGCGATTGCCCGTTCAAGCCACAAACCGATATTGTATGACTTAAATAATAATGGCCAACCCAGATGTAGTCATTTATGAACCACGACAATAAGACTAATAAACACTCTGTGAAGCCTCTGCGCAGCGCCCAGTGGTTCGGTACACAAGACAAAAACGGCTTTATGTACCGCAGTTGGATGAAAAATCAGGGGATTCCCGAGCATCACTTCCAAGGCAAACCCATTATCGGTATCTGCAATACCTGGTCAGAACTGACTCCCTGCAACAGCCATTTCCGAGAACTGGCGGAAAGTGTGCGGCGCGGTATTTTGGAGGCAGGCGGTGTACCGGTAGAGTTCCCGGTGTTTTCCAATGGCGAGTCCAACCTGCGCCCCACGGCCATGCTCACGCGCAATTTGGCGGCGATGGATGTAGAAGAATCGATCCGCGGCAACCCTATCGATGGTGTTGTGCTGTTGGTCGGCTGCGACAAAACCACCCCGGCTCTGGTCATGGGCGCAGCCAGTTGCGATCTGCCAACCATCGTCGTGACCGGCGGCCCTATGCTCAATGGCAAACACAAAGGCAAAGATGTCGGCTCGGGCACACTCGTCTGGCGCATGAGCGAAGATTACAAAGCCGGGAAAATATCGCTGCAGGAATTTATGGATGCAGAAGCCGATATGTCGCGCTCCACCGGCACCTGCAACACCATGGGTACCGCCAGCACCATGGCCTGCATAGTGGAAACGCTCGGATTATCGCTCCCACAAAATGCCGCGATTCCCGCTGTAGATGCACGCCGCAAAACGCTCGCGTATGTGTCGGGCATGCGCATTGTCGATATGGTGAATGAAGATTTACGCATATCGCAGCTGCTGACGCGCGACAGCATCATCAACGCTATTCGCACTACGGCTGCAATTGGCGGTTCAACTAACGCAGTGATTCATTTAAAAGCCATAGCCGCGCGTTTGGATATTCCCCTCACGCTGGATGATTGGCAAACCTACGGCCAACAAATTCCCACGCTGGTAAATTTGCAACCCGCCGGTGAATTTTTGATGGAAGATTTTTATTACGCCGGTGGTTTGCCCGCCGTACTCAAACGATTGGGCGATGCAAATTTATTACACAAGGACTGTTTGACCGCTAACGGAAAAACATTGTGGGAAAACAATTCACAAGCGCCCTGCTACAACGATGCGGTGATCCGCACGCTGGACAACCCACTCTGTGCCAGCGGCGGCATTTGTATTTTGCGTGGCAATCTCGCACCGCGTGGTGCGGTATTAAAACCCAGTGCGGCATCGCCTCATTTAATGAAACATCGCGGCCGGGCTGTGGTATTTGACAGTTTTGATCATTACAAAGAACGCATTATGGATGATGCACTTGATGTGGATGCTAACAGCGTTCTGGTATTAAAAAATTGTGGCCCCAAGGGTTACCCCGGTATGCCAGAAGTGGGCAACATGGGTTTGCCGCCAAAATTATTAAAGCAAGGTATTACCGATATGTTGCGCATATCCGATGCGCGTATGAGTGGCACTGCCTTTGGCACAGTAGTGCTGCATGTCGCACCGGAAGCGCAGGAATTTGGCCCGCTCGCCGCCGTGCAAGATGGCGACTGGATTGCATTGGATAGCGACAAAGGCTCACTTGAATTAGAAGTGAGCGCCGACGAAATCGCTGTGCGTATCGATCAATTGCGTGCACAAAAAATCCAGAAAAAAACCGGTGGCTATTTACAGCTTTATATCGAACACGTCATGCAAGCCGACGAAGGTTGTGATTTTGATTTTCTGGTTGGTTGTCGCGGGGCTGCTGTGCCCGGCCACTCGCATTAGTGGTGATGACAATGGCACTCACTAACCAATACCCAAGCTTGAAATATAAAATCGTGTTGATCACCGGTGGTGCGTCGGGCATAGGTGCCAATTTGGTAGAAGCCTTTTGCCATCAAGGCGCGCAAGTTTGTTTTATCGATATACGCGATGACGACGCCCATAAATTAGTAGAAACATTAAGTCATCGCGCCGATAACATTCCACCGCGCTATTACCGCTGCAACTTATTAAATATTCCCAAACTGCAAGCGACCATCAAACAAATTTATAACGATGTCGGGCCAGTGAATGTGCTGGTCAATAACGCCGCCAACGACACACGCCACGATTTCCGCGAAGTCACCGTCGATTACTGGAACGAACGGCTCGCGGTTAATTTGCGTCACCATTTTTTTGCAGCGCAGGCCGTATACGAGCATATGCTGGAATTGGGCGGCGGCTCGATTATTAATTTAGGTTCCATGAGTTGGTACGCAACCCAGGGCGGCATGCCCGGCTATACCAGCTCCAAAGCAGCAATTGAAGGCATGACCCGCGGACTCGCACGCGATATGGGCGGCGATAATATCCGTGTGAATACGCTTGTACCCGGCTGGGTGATGACGGATCGGCAATTGGCGATGCTCACCAAAGAAAAGTCCGCCAAAAATATTTTGGAAAACCAATGTTTGAAAAAATCCGTTATGCCGGAAGACATCAGCGCGATGGCGTTATTTTTGGCATCTGACGATAGCCGTTTGTGCACCGCCCAACATTTTATTGTGGATGGCGGTTGGATCTAAACACGAGCTGATAAATCGATTTACGATAAAACAGATTCAATAACCTATATAAAACTATTTACTACGCGAGGTTTACCATGAACAAGTTATTCAAAACGCTCACGCTCACGGCCGCTATCGGCATCAGCGCTACTGCTAACGCAATCACCGTGGGCTTTGCACAAGTTGGTTCGGAATCTGGCTGGCGCACCAGCTTTTCTGAATCGGTTAAAGCCGAAGCAGAAAAACGCGGTATCACACTGAAGTTTTCCGATGCACAACAAAAACAAGAGAACCAAATTAAAGCCGTGCGCAGTTTTATTGCACAGCGCGTGGATGCCATTTTAATTGCACCGGTGGTAGAAACCGGTTGGCAGCCGGTATTAATGGAAGCCAAACGCGCACGTATTCCGGTGGTCATCCTGGACCGCAATGTATCGGTGAGCGATCACTCTTTATATCTCACGCGTATCGCGCCCGATTTTGAAGTGGAAGGCCAACGCGCAGCGAATTGGCTCACTGAAAAAACCCAAGGCAAATGCAGTATTTTGGAGCTGCAAGGTACAGTAGGTTCAAGCGCGGCATTGGGGCGTATGAAAGGCTTTAATGAAACCATTGCAAAATTTCCTGAAACCAAAATTGTGCGCAGCCAAACCGCTGAATTTACTCGCGCTAAAGGCAAGGAAGTCATGGAGACCATGCTGAAAGCAGAAGGCGGTGGTAAAAGCATTTGTGCAATTTGGGCACATAACGATGAAATGGCATTGGGTGCAATCCAGGCGGTTAAAGAAGCAGGTTTGCAACCAGGCAAGGATATTTTAATTGTGTCGGTAGATGCGGTAGATGATGCATTGAAAGCGATTGTGGCGGGTGAAATTAACGTATCAGTGGAATTAAGTCCGCACCTTGGTGGCCCTGCGTTTGATGTTATCAATGAATATCGTGGTGGTAAAAAAGAGTTTGATAAGTGGATCAAGATGGGTGGCGCTGTGTTCACACAAGAGAATGCAGCAGATGAATTAGCAAAGCGCGGGGCTAAATAATTTAGTAGGGAGTCGTCATCCTCGCGCAGCGGGGATCCATTTACAGCCTAACGTAAAACTGGATTCCCGCAAGCGGGAATGACGACAGTCGATTAAATGAGAATGCCATGATGCAAAGTCAGCCCACACAATCGGTGCTACACAAAAAATCAAAAGCGGTTTCATAATGAACTCAACTCCAGTATTACAACTCAAGGGAATTCATAAAATATTCCCCAGTGTTCACGCATTAAAAGGTGTGGACTTTACGCTGCGTGCTGGTGAAATCCATGCACTGCTCGGTGAAAATGGTGCAGGGAAATCCACACTGATTAAAGTCATGACCGGTGTTTACCAACGCGATGGTGGTGATATTGTGTTGGAAGGCCAACCAATACACCCAAACAATACCGGCGATGCACAAGCGCTTGGCATCAGCACCGTGTATCAGGAAGTGAACCTGCTCCCCAACTTAACCGTTGCGCAAAATATTTATCTCGGCCGCGAGCCGCGCCGTTTTGGTTTGATCAACTGGAGCAAAGTGAATCGCGATGCACAAGCCTTATTAAAAGGCTACGATCTGGATATCGATGTAACGCAACCACTCTCCAGTTATTCCATCGCCGTACAACAATTGATTGCAATTGCACGCGGCGTGGACATGTCAGCAAAAGTATTGATTCTGGATGAACCCACCGCAAGCCTCGATGCCGAGGAAGTGCAATCGCTTTTTCGCATTATGCGCGAGTTAAAAGCACGCGGTATCGGCATTGTGTTTGTCACTCACTTTCTCGATCAGGTGTACGCTGTGAGTGACCGCATTACGGTATTACGCTCTGCACAGTTGGTTGGCGAATTTGAAACTGCCCGCTTGGCGCGCAGTGAATTAATTAGCCATATGCTCGGCAAGGAATTGGCGGCGCTGGGCGAACACAAACCGCAAAACCATTCTGCCAGCGGTGAATCATTACTTGATGCGCAGGGTATCGGTCATAAGGTCACATTGTCAGCCACCAGCATTCAGGTGCGTAAAGGCGAAGTGGTTGGTCTTGCAGGCTTGCTCGGTTCTGGCCGTACCGAACTGTGCCGTTTGATTTTTGGTGTTGATAAAAAACACGCCGGCAGTGTCACCTTTGATGGCAAAAAAGTGGATTTTAATTCACCGCGCGATGCCATCAGCGCAGGTATGGGTTTGTGCCCGGAAGATCGCAAACACGATGGCATTCTTGGCCAATTATCCATCCGTGAAAACATGATTCTTGCACGCCAGATCAAACAAGGTTGGTGGAAATTTATTTCGCGTAAAGAACAAGAAGATATCGCCAACCATTATGTGAAAGAGCTCAGCATCGCCACATCGGATATTGAAAAACCGATTGAGCAATTAAGTGGAGGCAACCAGCAAAAAGTTATTCTTGCGCGCTGGCTTGCAGCCAATCCATCGCTATTGATTCTGGATGAACCCACCCGCGGTATTGATATTGGCGCGCACGCTGAAATTATCCGGTTAATCCGCAAACTCTGCGACCAAGGGCTCGCTCTGGTAGTTGCCTCATCGGAATTGGAAGAGTTGGTTGCATTTAGTAACCGCGTGTTGGTATTGCGCGACCGTCAGAAAGTAGCAGAACTTGAAGGCGATGACATAAATCCACAGCGCATTATGCAGGCAATTGCGGCCAGTTAATTATTCCGCACACTTGCTCCAACGCGCTATTTGGAAACGAGAAATACATTAGTGAAGAGATATTTATGAACCTGACCAAAAACCAAAACCTGCGCCGCTATCTTTGGCCTTGCGCTGGCCTGCTGGTGCTGCTGGTGATCAACGCGATAATCGCACCGGAATTTTTTCATATTGAATTTAAAGATGGTCGTTTTTACGGATCGCTAATTGATGTGCTCAATCGCGCTGCACCGGTTGCGTTGTTAGCAATCGGTATGTCGCTGGTGATTGCCACTGCCGGTGTGGATTTATCTGTTGGTTCCATTATGGCCATCGCGGGTGCAGTGAGTGCGTATTACATTACCAAAGGTGTGGATAATCTCGCGCTCATCATCGGTGCCGGGTTAATTGCCGGACTAATCGCGGGAATTATCAACGGTTTTCTCGTGGGTTATATGAGCATCCAGCCGATTGTGGCAACTTTGATTTTAATGGTCGCAGGCCGTGGTATTGCGCAGTTAATTAATGAGGGGCAGATTGTCACTTTTGATCACAGCGGATTTGCTTTTTTAGGCACGGGTAGTTTTCTTGGCCTGCCCTTCCCCATTGTGTTGGTGATTATTACTTTTGCCATAGTGCAGCTGCTAACACGCCGCACCGCATTGGGTTTGTATATTGAAGCTGTTGGTGCAAATCCATCAGCCAGCCACTACATGGGGCTAAATGCAAAAGCGATTAAGATGAGTGTGTATTGCGTAGCCGGGCTTTGTGCTGCGCTGGCGGGCATGATTGCCGCCGCGGATATTCGCGGTTCCGATGCCAATAATGCAGGTTTGTGGTTGGAGTTGGATGCGATTCTCGCTGTAGTAATTGGTGGAGCATCGTTAATGGGTGGACGTTTTTCTATCCTGCTCGCGATTATCGGTGCACTCATCATCCAAACCTTGACCGTCACCATTATTCTCAGCGGTATTCCACCGAAATTTAATTTATTGATCAAAGCCAGCGCCATTATTGTGGTTCTACTGCTGCAATCGCCGCGCTTCCAACAACAATTATCCAAATTAAATTTCCGCAAAACCACTGCCTCAACCAGCAGCAACAAGGAGGCTAACAATGCTTAATCGCAAATTTATTCCACTCGCCGTCACCTGCTGTTTATTCTTTTTATTGTTCGGCATTGGCTCAATACAATTTGAAGGCTTTGGTACTCCACGCGTATTTTTCAACTTGCTCAGTGATAATGCCTTTTTGATTATTGCAGCTGTTGGCATGACCTTTGTGATCTTGTCCGGTGGTATTGATTTATCCGTCGGAGCCGTTATCGCACTAACCGGCGTGGTATGCAGCGTATTGATCAGTAAATACCAATGGCACCCGCTGCTGGTGTTTCCGGTAGTATTGATTGGCGGCACGCTATTCGGTGCAATCATGGGTGCAATTATTCACTACTATAAAATGCAGCCGTTTATTGTCACTCTGGCAGGTATGTTTTTCGCGCGCGGTTTGGCGAGTGTAATCAGCGAAGAGTCAATTCCAATCGAACACGAATTTTATAACGATGTATCCGCATTTGGTTTTGAAATACTGGGCGATGCCTGGATTGGTAGTTCAACGATTATTTGTTTGATGGTGTTGGTCGTTGCGATTATCGCCGCGCATTACACCCGCTTTGGCGGCCGTGTGTATGCAATTGGTGGCGATGCCAATTCATCTGCACTCATGGGCATTCCACTGGCAGCAACCACAATCCATATCTATGCGATCAGTTCTTTTCTCGCAACACTTGCTGGTATCGTCTACTCCTTCTACACCTTCTCCGGTTATTCGCTCGCTGCGGTTGGCGTAGAGCTGGATGCGATTGCGGCCGTCGTCATCGGTGGAACCTTGCTGACCGGTGGCTACGGTTATATGTTCGGCACTCTGATGGGCGTATTGATTATGGGTGTAGTGCAAACCTACATTTCATTTGACGGTACTTTAAGCAGCTGGTGGACCAAAATAGTCATCGGTGGATTGCTGTTTTGTTTTATCGCGCTGCAACAAGTGTTGGTACGGGTAAAACCGCGTTAATACTCAGGTGACTCAAGATCAACAAGCCCAAGGTGAAAGCCTTGGGCTTTTTTATTGCCTGCAAATATATACAAAACCTGCATTGCCATATTCAGGGTGACGATGCTGTAATATCCGCTCTCATTCCAAAAAAGGCGGCATCCCCCGAATGACAACGCCCATTTTCAACCTCAATGACATTATTCTTATTCTCGCCATTGGCTTAAGCCTGGTTCTGGCGCTGTTCCAGTTGTTACTGCCCGCGCGTAAAAAAGTTAGCCGGATTTTGCTGACCACTTTTTTTCTCAGTATTGCATTGTCAGATGTAGGGATCATGTTGATTTGGAATGAATACATTCCACAAACCCCATTAACGGCAAGCCTGGTGCCTTATTTTTACAGCAGTTCGTTATTACTAAAGGCCCCTCTGCTGATTTTTTATGTGCGTAGCATTACCGAGGAAAACTTCCGTTTTAAACGGATCCATTTACTGCATTTACTACCCACATTAGTAGCTATTGCCATAATCGCTATTTTTGATATCGATATTAACCGGCTAAAACTGGATACTTTTGGTATGGATGCTGTGCTCTATACCGTCATTGATTGCCTGTGGTACTCGTTAAAAATTATTCCGCTCGCGTATTTCATCGCCGCGACTGTCACCGTGTGGCGCTATCACACAGTACTGCGCCAACAACATTCAGACGTGAACGAAACCGCACTCTGGTGGCTTTATTACCTGACGTTAGGTTTTGTGTTTGCGGGCGTTTGGACACTAGCCCTCAGCCTGCTGGCTTATTTTTATCGCTTGCCGTTAGGTGTTACCGATAACTATCTGAATTTTGTGCTGTTGATTGCGCTTTTTTATTACAGCATTTCGCACGCGCAGAACCTGACAACCACTAAAGAAGACGAAGAATTTGAGCTGCCAAAAGACGCTATACCCACAGCAGGCACCAAACCGCTGGATTCCACCATCGACAAAATCATGGACGGGATTGTTAATCAAAAGCTTTATCTGAACCAAAGCCTGAATGTTGAACAATTCTCTGCAAAAATCGGTGTGCCTTATCGCGATGTGTCTTATGCGATCAACAAAACCTTCGGCACCAATTTTTTTGAGTTTATTAACTCTTATCGAATTGAAGAATCCAAGCGTTATCTTGCAGATGAAAAATACAAAGACATGACCATTATGGATATATTGCTGGAATCCGGCTTCAACAGTAAATCGGCATTCCAGCGCTTTTTCAAACGCCTTACCGGAACCTCCCCTACCGAATTTCGCCGGGAGGCGTTACGTACAGCCTATTTCGCGAATGACAAAACGGCAGACATGCCAAAGGAGTAACCACAATATTCACGGCAGCAAGCGCTGCTATAAATGTATGCTAGATGTGTTGGGATTTTATAAATCGAACACCAGGCCTGCGTTTTCCAGAATATTTATTGCAGGCTCCAGATGCGCAGCATAATGCTTCCACTGGCCAATACCCGCTGCTGTAATGGGCTGCCTCACCTGAACTGCACTTGCCGTGGCTACGGGTTTTGCATTGCGCTCGATATGCAAACAATCGTCTTGCCACGGCAAACCACAAAATTTCAATAATGCTTGTATTTCCAATTCAGGGTTAGATACCAGCGCTTCATAATTGACCCGATAAACATTATCCGGATAAATTGCCAGCAAACGATCCGTCCATTGTTTAAACGCAACATAATAATGCGCGGTATGCTCAAGGCTTAATGAGTAGGCAAATGTTGAATCCTGAAAGCTGAATAATTGGCGATAATTACTGACAATGGTATCGAGCGGATTGCGGTCAAGACACACCACTTTTGCAGCGGGCAAGGCATCGATAATCAACCCTGCATATAGAATATTCAGTGGCAATTTATCTACCAGAAACTGTTTATTGCCCAGTAGATAATCGGTGCTATCAATATAAGCACGCCCTAATTTATCAAGACCCTCGCGGTTAATATGCCCAAAGAATTCATCACTTATAAACTCACCGCTAACACTGCCAATTAATCGCTTGAACTCAATCGAAAAATTATACAGCTCACCACCAGATGCAACCTGGCTATGGCTGGAAAGAATGCGCTCAACCAAGGTGGTTCCGGTGCGCGGCATGCCCGTTACAAATAACGGACGATTATTATGAAAACCGGATTTTTTACTGCGTGATACTACCGAATAAGACTGTTCCAGCTTTTCAAAAATGGCCTTGTCTCGTGAAAAATCATAGAGCAACTGCGCCAGTTTTTTTTGTTTGGCGCGCTGTAATACAGTTATAGACCCGCTCCAATCTTTTAGCGCTTCCAACTCTTTAGACAATGCATGGGCAATGCACAAGCTATCATCCGCGTTAACTGTTTTTTCAAGCAACTCGCGCAAACGGGCAACATGGTTGTGCTCATGACTAATCCCACCCAAACTGGTTAATGCAGCATGTGCTTTAAAATAATCCGGCTTTAATGCAATAGCGTGTTCATAGGCTGTACGTGCAGCAGGAAAATCGCCACAAAATTTTAATGTGGATGCCAAATTAAAAAATACGCCTGCATTATCACTGTTGCATTCAATCGAGCGCTGAAAACACACAGCAGCTTCTTGATACATGGATAATCGGTTATAGGTAACTCCCATTAGGTCATAAATTTCTGCTGTATGGCCTTGGCGTTTTTCAGCCCGCATCAGCAACTCATGCGCATCACTGCTATTACCAACCAGCACCTGCGCACGGGCAAGGTAGGCAATAAATTCAACATTGTCCGGCTCCACATGGAGCGCAGCAAACAGCATTTCAACTTCTTTAAGATGGTTTTTAAAATCATAGGCAATACGGCTGAGCAGGAAATACCCGCGCGCAAACCGCGGGTAGGTTTTCAATGCATCCATCAATAGCTGATACGCCTGCTGGTGTTTGCCTTGCAATAAAGCAAGCCTTGCTGCATCTTCTATTGTTGTTTGTGTGGAGTAATGCCCTGCTTCACTCATGCTCTATCTCTGAAAATCATATCGCAGTCATCAACAACTGGTTTTAACTACTGATTGTAACTACTGCGTTAACTACCGGTTTTAATTCCGTAAAACTGGATTATTGAGGGCAACCGTTTTCAGGCCCTATGCCTACATCCAGAAATTTATCGTAGACAAACCATGTTGCACCAACGATTTCAATATTTTCCTTCCAGGGTTTATCCAATGCATCGTATTGCGCTTTCCAGGATTTATACGCTTGCTGATTAGCATTTTTTTCTAACCAACATCCCATAAAAGGAACGTCATAAGTGTTCTTAGGACCTTCCGCTGAAAATATGGGCGCTACTTTTACCTTGCGGCTTGCGGCCGCCATCCATTCAAGCCGCTCTATACCAAAGTTAACGATATCAATATCGTTCTGCCGATAATAATGCACCAGTATACGGTCAGTGACATTCGCCAAGCTGACGGCTTCGGTTGCATCCACCCAGCCAATATAAATTTCCGTCATTAATTGGTGTTCGCTGGCAACAGCATTAAACCGCTCCAACATTGAAAGCGTAGTAGCAAATTCTGTTTTGCGGTCTTTTTTATTCCAGAATTCATATTCCACATTCAATACATCAATACGCTCCGATGCAGTTCGTCCATTGTTATAAGCCACTACGGTATCTGCTTCACTTGCATCACCCAATGCCGCTGCGACTTGCGTAACACCGGCAGATAATTTTGCACGGCTGACCAATGACGCAAACTGTTGTGCTTTGGCGGACGTTGGAGCCATACCTTCCAACTCATAAAAAATTAAATAGTTAAAGCCATTGTCGCGCACAAATTTTAGAAAAACCTCTTCACGCTGTGCATTACCTAAAAGCTGGTCGGCTCTCCCCATATGCAGGGAGACATAAAGACCATATAAGCCATTAACACTTGCGACAGAACTTGCCGATAATGAGCTGGCCGCATGTGACGATGCAACACTGCTGACAGATACGGCTTTGGATGATGCACTGGCCGAAACATATTGCCCGCTGTTATTTTTTACAGCGCCAGATCCACCACAGGCCGATAAGCAAAACAATATACTAACAATAATGAATAGTCGTATCACAACGCATAACCTCACAGGCTAAGAAATTTCAAATATCAATCCAGAATGGCTGTTGCGCTAACAACCGAATGTAAACGGCTGCGCAGCTGTATTGCGCCATCATCAATGCGTATTTCGTTTTGATGATGTGACGGATAAGGCAACCAATTCTTTCCGCCATCCCGACTGAACTCGATCAATAAACCGGGTAATGATGTATTGGCTTTTAAGCTATTGTTAACCCGAATAGCACCCGGCGGCGGCAAGTAAAACGTCACACCCGCTTGTTCAAGTTTTGGTAATTCTTTGTTTACCAAGGCTGCAGCAAATGTATTCCATTGCGTGTTGCGTGCTTGTACATCAACCACATCCCCTTCCCAATTCGCTTTAAACCAGGCGCGTTCGGCAAGCGCAATAACGCGCGGAAAAATCATGGTTTGCAATTGCTCTTTGGTGCGGATTGTTTCCGTCCAGACTTGTCCTTGCATGCCCAACACATGCTTGGGCTTTTCAAGCGGAGGAAGAATGCGGCCGACCAATGCATTTAAATTGGTGATTTCTGCTCCGGTGAATGTTCGGTCCGCATTGGCGTAGAGGTTATCCGGCATAAAACCAAATACTTTTGCCAGATCGGTGTAGCGTGTCGCCCAGTGATAACCGCGCTCACCCGCACTTGGTTCATGCGGATGGTCAAAATACAAATGAGTCGCACCGGAAATCACCACGTCATAACCATTGTTGGCAAGGCGATGCGCGCGATCAGCAACACCAGCCTCCCAAATGTTGTCCCAGGCATTGGCAATCACGCGTTTATTCACGAGTTGTTCGCGATTAAAGGTATTGTTCGGGTCATACATCAAACCGTCTTCCCAACCCATTAAATCCAAACCGCGTTTGTGAGTTATTTCAGAAACGCGCTGTACAAAATAGGGTTTCAGATCAGCAACGCCGGATACTCCATTATCAGCGTTGGTAAACAGTTGATTGCACGCAGGCGATGCTGTCCATGAACCTACGCCAACTTCATCTCCGCCCATATGAAACACACTGAGTTTTTGCCCCGCTTTACGGTACATCTGCTGCAATTCATAGGTCACTTTGTCTATAAATGCATAGGTGGATGGCAAGCACACATTGACCGAATTATCGGAATAGCTTTGCACAGTCAGGTACTGCGATTTATCTTGCGGATCGCTGAGAAGATATTGTTCAGCTTCTACTTTTTTACCAGCGGCAAGTAATTTTTTATAGCGAGCTTCCATCGATTTAATCGCCGCACGCGAATGCCCTGGCATATCGATTTCAGGAATAACGTCTATATGACGCTGCGCGGCGTATTTAACAATTTCAGTAAAATCCGTTGTGGTTAAATAGCCATTGCCTGCTGCTGTTCTGTTTGGACCACTGCCTATCTGGGGTATAAGGCATTGTGTTTCGGTTAAATCAAAACAACGAAATGCACCGACGTCTGTTAACTCCGAAAGCCCGGGAATTTCAATCCGCCAACCTTCATCTTCGGTTAAATGCAAATGTAGTTTATTCAGTTTGTAACGGCCCATCTGCTCAATCAGTTCAAGCACGGCCTCTTTACCATGAAAATTGCGCGCAAGATCATAATGCATCCCTCGCCAGCCAGCCCGGGGTTCATCAAATACACGCAGTGCAGGAATGGTTTTATTGGAAGATTTTTCAGCAGGAAGCAAACTCAAAAAGCTTTGCACACCGTAAAAAATTCCCACAGGGCTTGCTGCCGAAACCATCACTTTTTCGCTAGTAATATTGAGTTCATAGGCTTCAGGTTTAGCAATTTTCTTGTCGATAATGAGTTGAATGACCTGGCTTTTATATGAACCATTGGTCGCACCTCTATCCAGTAAAAGACCGTTATCACGCAAACGCTGCTGCAGGTAATCCGATTCAAATGCGAGGCCGCCGACCTCAACTATTTTCCACTGCCCGTCAATATTCGCACTGCCTTTACTGTAGGCAACCGTTTTGGGTGTAGGAATGATAGTTGCTGTTTCTGTCGCTTTTTCTGACGCAGCGCCTGAGGCCGATGCAAGGTTGGATTGATAACGACTGGTCGTGGTCACGACAGGATAAAGATCATGCGGAACATCAAAACGCAGAAACTGCTCGGGCTTTGTAAAGGGATCAACAAATTGTGCCAAATTCTCTGTATCTGTATTGGCAAATACGGCAGAGTCACCCACTGTATTTGCAATAAATGCACGCGGCATAAAATCACTGTAACTCACAATATGCCCGCGAGCTTTATAGGGAAAATGCAGTGATTTACCCGGTTCAAGCCCCAGGAATTTATCGGTTGGGGCTAATTCATAAAGATCGCCTTGCAGCCGTTTAAATGTCAACTCAGTGGAATTTGTGGAAAGAATACGCTTCACCGAATGAATATACATTTTCCAATTGGCTTTTCCTTTGGGTAAGGTGACAAACGAATGGTTATTCACTGTTACCCGCGCATCAAAAGTTCCCTCTTGACCAAAATTGCTTACAGTTGCAAAACGCAATTCTGCTTTATCACCAAAATTTTTTAAGTCATTTGCGGATAAATTAGCAAACGCATGCCCTGCTATTGCAGCCAACCAAAAGCACAAAGCCGTTTTTGTTACGATATTTTTCTTCTGCATTTTTTACCTCTACTACATCCCCCTGCTAATACAGGGGGATGTAAAAACTCATGATCACCTTGTCTGTCTCGACAAAATGTTAATAGACTTCCAATTCGCACAATGAAAATCCCCACGCAGGCAATGCCTTGGTCGTGCCATTGATACGGATGTATCGCCCGGTTCCATTTAATCCCGTATTGTCATTAACAAGACTGGTGTTTCCTGTAATAGAACGCAGTGTTGTCCAGCTGCTACCGTTGGTAGAAATCAGGATCTGATAATCAATGGCATAAGCGGGATCCCAGGTTAATTTCACCCGGCTTACATTTGTCGATGCACCCAGATCCACCTGAATCCATTGAGCACCCGAATACGCACTCGCCCAACGCGAGCTGGTTGTATTGCCATCAACCACTCTGAAAGGTTCATAACCCGCTGCAATAAATGACGATGCAGTTACCGGTTTATTCAACGCGCGATTGGTAGAGGAACCACCGCAGCTGGTGCCAAGCGTTAAACTCGCGTTGGTTGAGGTAAAGCTCGCAGGATTGCTGGTGTCGTAACTAAGAACACGGGCAGCATAGTTACCCACATCAGTCGATGTGATATTAGAGATAGTCAGTGAAGCGGTACGGGCACCGGAAATGTTTCCACCATTAACCAAACACTTTCCGTTTTTTAGCCAACAATAAAATTTATTATTCGCTGAACTTGCAACGGTAAATGTGCGCGATTGGCCAGCACACGCCGTTTGATTGACCGGATTTGTGGTAATGTGATTGGGTTTTGTTGCATAAATTTCAGGAAAGTGATTATAGAGAAACCAATTAGAACCAATGACTTCAATATTATTTTTCCAACTACCTGAAAGCGCATTGTATCCGGCAATCCAACTTTTAAACGCTTTATCATTTGGGTTTGTTGCCAACCAATTACCCATAAAATAGGTTTCAGCATCATCCGTTGTTGTAGGGCCTTCATTGGAAAAAATAGGAATGACTTTTACTTTTCGGCTTGCTCCAGCAAGATACTGTAAACGCTCAATACCGTAGTTCACGATATCTGTATCGTTTTGACGATAGTAATGGACTAACACGCGATCTACCGCATTCCCTAAACGTACCCCTTCATTGGCTGTAATCCACCCAATATAAATCTCAGTAATTAAATTATTTGCCGTTCCAACATTTTTAAAATAATTTAATACATTGATTGTTTCATCAAATTCTGCAGCGCGATTGGTGGTTGAACGCCAGAACTCACGTTCGACATTCAACACATCTATGCGTTCATTTTCTGCACGACTGTTGTTGTACGCTACGATATTGTCTGCAAATTGCGATTCTGCCAATGCAGCTCCCACTTGCTGGACACCGTATTGTGTTTTAGCTCGGGATATAAGTGATGCCAGTTGATTTGCGCGTGTCGAATTAGCAACCAGCCCTTGCAAGTCATACATAATCAGGTAATTGATGCCGTTATCACGTGCGAATTTCAGCATCGCATTTTCAGCAGCAGTATTGCCCAACACACCGGCGATGCGCGGTGTAGTATCGAGTTTGACATACATCGCATTGATTTCAGTGCACAGGTTGCCGACAAACGCATTACATGTTGATTGGGCGTTAACCGAAAGCGCTGAGACTAATGACAATAAAAAGACAATTGAAATTTTTAACAGCCGATGAACAAATATATTTTTCATAAGACACCTTTATCGGATAAACAACATTATTGTGAGAGTTACCGTTATCTACAGCAAAGATGTGATCCATTACTTAACAAATTCCAGGAATAACATTTTTTTGAAAAAAGCTAAAAAGGCCCGACCTAAGTCGGGCAAACGGGATAAACAACAAGTGAAAATTGATTACAGTTTGGCGCGCAAACCAAAGGTGTAGAGAGCACCAGTATCTTCAAAACCAATAAACTGGTTTTTGTAACGGCCGTATTTATTAACCGTTTCACCGGTGACATTACTACCTTCTACAAACACCGTAATACGATCCGTTACGTCGTAACTGGCGCTAACGTCAAATGCACCGTAAGCATCGTAGTGAACAGGTTCATTGCTGGGGCCATTAAACACACGGCCGAGGAATGGTGTGCGATAGTTGTAAGCAACACGTACTTCCACACCATCTTTATCGTAAAAGACCGTCGCATTTCCAGTATCACTAATCCCGGGTAACGCAAAGGTTTCGGTTGCATTAGCGGCACTGAGTGATGCACTGCTGTTTACAAAGGTGTAGTTGGTTGCAAAACCAAAACCATTTTCAAAAATATGTGTCCAGTTGATTTCAACCCCTTCAATCGTTGCTGACTCGCCATTGTGTGGACGCGTCACCATAAAGGTTCGCCACTCAGGGTCTTCAACAGCAATATTTTCAAAGGTTTCAGGCAGACTCATAGTGACAATAAAATCGTCGATTTCTTTTTTGTACAGTGCAACCGCAACCAAATTGGCATCACCGTAGTAGTACTCAAATGATAAATCGAGATTTTGTGAAACGAATGGTTTTAAATTAGGATTGTTTCCGCGCGCCATACGCGTTGAGGTAGTAGTAGTTCCATAGGATGTATATGGTGCAAGCGCAGTCAACGTTGGGCGTGTTAATGTTTCACTCACCGCTGCACGCACATAAAAATCATCGGTCACTTCAAGGCGTGCGTTTAATGACGGCAGCCAATTATCGTAATCGTTATTCAACGCAATCGCAGTTCCTGCTTCATCTGCAAATTGTTGCACCAACCAGGGTGATGGCGGCCTGCCCGGTTCAGCGGCCTCACGTTCCAGCCCGATCAATACTTGTGATGTTCCTGATGATGTCAGTTCAGTTTCGGTGTAACGTACACCACCTGATAAATGTAACGGCATAGTGAATATTTCAGTTTCACCCGCCGCTTCCAAATAGAACGAGGTAACATCTTCCTCAATCGTGTAAGAGTCGTTGGATTTCACTGCATCCCAACTATTTCCGTTCGCGATAAAGGCCTCTTTTGAAGCGATACCTGCTGGCGTATTGGCGCGTGTACGACCGTCAATGTTTTCTGCCATCCAATTGCGATAGGCGACTGGATCGATCATATACACATCGCCGTTTAATCCGCCAAATACATCACCTTGTTTTAAAACACCTTTTATAATCGAATCGGTATCCATCACTTGCTGCGTTGCAAGCCCGTGATACATGCGACGAATCAGATCGGGGGTAGCCCAATACTCTGTCGATTTTTCTGCAACAGTATTATTTGCACCGAATTTCACTTGCGAGAGGAATGAGTCAACAGGCGTCCATTCAAAATCCAATTTGAATTCATGATTATTGGCTTTGTTATAAATACCATCATTGGAGTTGATGCGCGCACGTAAGTCTTTCATGTTGGCGCTACCCATTTCCGGCTTGATGGCTGCAGGGTCTGCGTATTCCAGAGTAGGAATGCCACCATTGGAAGTCATGAGGTAGCCAGGGCGATCCAAAAATTCGACGATGTATAACCGATCCAAACCGCGGTTATCCAAAATCGCATCGGACATGGAAATATCAGCAATCATTTTCCATTCGTCAGAAATATCCCAGGCTGCATTTAACCCCCCCACGTTGGATTCTGTTGGACGTTCAGTCGTCGTCAATAAATGCGCGTAACCTGTGATGTTGTAGCCCGCGTCATAACCGTGGTTGATGACGTTATAGAAACCATTTTTATCAACCTGATTCAGCGGTGATAAAGTCGGTGCCCACATGTAGGAACCAGTGGAATATTTTGATGTTGATGAGTCGTATTTTGAGTGAATGATATCCGCTGTTAATACCAGATCATCCGTTGCCTGTAATTGCAGGACAAGATTGCCACCAATGCGCTCGCGCGTTTCATTTGTCACACCGGCGTACAAACTTTGAATGCGATAGGTATCCTCTTCCAAACCATCGCCCGAATAGGCATAGCCGCCGCCCCATCCTTGTGATGGATTGGTGAAGGTTAAAAACGGCTCTTCTGTCGTTTTGGAAATATGCTCATTTTCGACGGTGTATTTTGCACTCGAACGCTCCTGGTAAGTGACCGAAGCCAGTACACCGAATTTTTCGTCGTTGAAGGTATTACTGACGACGAAGGACGCTTGTGGACTGGTGTCTTCACTATTCTCTTCGTACATTCCCTTGATACTGCCGGCAGCATGGAAACCATCAAAATCAAAGGGGCGAGCAGTGACGATATTAATAGTCCCGCCCAAACCACCTTCTTTCAGGCCTGGATTAGACGTTTTGAATACATCCACCGTACGTACCAGTTCAGAAGCAAGCGTATCGAAACTGAAAGCGCGCTCTTCATTTTCACTGGCAGGTGAGCGGCCATTAATCAGTACCGCACTGAAATCGGGACCGAGGCCACGAATACTCACAAAACGCCCTTCTCCGCCGGCACGATCAATCGCAACTCCAGGAATGCGCTGTAATGAATCGGCAATATTGTTATCGGGGAATTTTCCCAAATCCTCTGCAGTAATACTGTCGGCGACCAGATCCGAATTACGCTTTTTATCGATACTACGGCTCAAACTGGCGGCAATACCGGTGACAACCACCTCTTCCAAATTTGCATCATCCGACTCTGCTGCATGCACACTACCGAGCGTTAATGTCGAGGTCATGGCCGCGACCACAGCCAACGACATTCTTGATTTAATAAACATAACTCCGTCCTCCTCGGACTTTTTCTAGTGGGTAGCTTTTTTAATTGGTTATATTTTCTTTGGCTGTGTGGTCTTGTATTTGGAGTCTTCGAGCCAGCTCGGCAGTCACCTGACAAGTGTAGGCGTTACGAATATCCAGCTCTGTAAACACTCCTTGTTTACCGCTATCAACCGCGCGCACTCTTCAATGAGGTTGCTACGGCGGCATCTGTATTCGATGACAGTGACGCAATAGTTACCCGTCCATAAATAACCGTCGCTTCACTTTGACGGCAAACACAAAATGCGCCGGATCAGTTTCAACAGAAAAGTGAGCCGTTTTTTAACACTTTGATTTACTGGTGGTTTTTTGTTTAATTGAAAACACACCAGCCAATAAATGCTCAAAAAGTGACATCAAAAAGAAACGGATTTGAAAAGAGAAAGAGCCATAGAGGGAAAGAAAATGAAAACAGGACAAGCTAATAACCCAAAGAAGAAGCGGGTCTAGTGACGCGGAAAAGTATGTGGCAAGAATGCTTCAAATACTTATTGGCAAAAGCCAAACTTAATCGGGAATGAACGACTATTTGCAGACGAAATACTGATTTCAGGATCGGACATGTCCAGTCCTGAAATAAGTTGACACTGATTTATCCAAACGCCCGATGCACCTCATCAGGCGTTTTGTATTCTAGGGATAGATGCGGACGACGTTCGTTGTAGATCCGAATCGACTCGGCCACCATCACTTTTGCTTCTGCAAGATCCCTGGGTTTCCTTATCAAAAACTCACTTTTCAAAATACCATTCACACGCTCTGCCAGCGCATTTTGATAGCAGTCGTAACCATCCGTCATCGAACAATGAACACCGTATTGATAATGCAATTTCTGGTATTGCGCTGAACAATACTGAATACCCCGATCTGAATGGTGGATGAGCTCATCACCACTGCGTCGCTGCTGTAGTGCTTGTTTATACGCACCGATTACTGACTCAGCCTTCAGATTGTCATGGACGCAATGCCCCACAATCTTGCGCGAATAGGCATCGGTCACCAAACTCAAATAGGCCTCGCCCTGATGCACGGGTAAATAGGTAATGTCAGCCACCCAAACATGTTCTGGTCGTTGCGGAATCACTTGATGTTCACCAGGCTTCAGAAGATTGGGATGTTTGCGAAAGCGATGATGGCTGTGCGTTGTTTTGTGATAAGCCCGCTTGGTGGGAACCAGCAGGCGATGTTCGCGCAGCAAAGCAAACAGTCGATCTCGCCCCACAACCAATGCGGATTGTTGTAACAAGCGCTGTAGTTTGCGCGTTCCGATGCAGGGTTGTAATGCACGTTCACGCTGCACCGCATCAAGGAGTATCTGCGTGTGCACTTCTCGTTGTCGCACCCGCTTACATTGTTGATACCAGGCTTGCCGACTGATGCCGAGTAGCTGGCAACCACGGACAACGGATAAACCCGCTAACGTTTTCGTTTGGATGATGTTCCGTGCGGCTTTTTTACCACGCTGACTCCATAGTCGCGCTTGAGTACATCAACCACCGCTTCGAAAAAATCCGCTTTTTGTTGGGTTAGAGCGAGCTGCTGTTCCAGTTCTTTGATGCGCTGTTCTGGCGTTTGAGGGCGAGGATTATCGGACATGAGGAGGCCTTTTGCTGGTAAACCTAATGACCAATCCAGTTGACCATGCTTGCGCAGCCAACACAAGACTGTAGATCTGCCTTGTATACCGTAGCGAGACTGGGCTTGTTTATAAGTCATCTCTCCTTTTTCGATTTGATCGACAAGAGCCAATTTAAAGGCGAGAGAGTAATCACGCTGGGTGCGTTTAATAACGGGATTCATAACACTTTCCTCAGTAGAGAGTAGAAAAGTGTCAACTTTATTCAGGACGAGTCAACACAAACAAAAAAGCCCGCACGAATGCGGGCTTTTTTGTTTTCGTTTTGGTCGGAACGGCGGGATTTGAACCCACGACCCCTACACCCCCAGTATAGTGCGCTACCTGACTGCGCTACGCTCCGATATTTGCTTTATCGACACAGGAACGACCCGCATCGCGAAGGCTCGGCATAATACCTTAATTTATTTCTAATGCAATCAAAGAATTAAGATCTGATGAGCCTGCGAAGCAGCGGTTAATGCAGACAAATCTGAATTAACCGTGCCAGATGACTTACTTGATTTTTAATAGATCAAGTAGATGTTCCAAGTCATCAATCATTTTAACTACCAACTGATTAAGCTGACCGGAATCTGATGTGTTTGCCTCACTAGACATTTGCAAGCGAGCACCACCAATAGTAAACCCCTGATCGTACAGCAAGCTACGGATCTGACGAATAGTCAGAACATCCTGGCGTTGATAATAACGACGATTTCCACGGCGCTTCACGGGATTAAGCTGTGGAAACTCCTGCTCCCAATAACGCAACACGTGCGGTTTGACAGCGCAAAGCTCACTCACTTCACCAATAGTGAAATAACGTTTTCCGGGTATTACGGGAAGTTCGTCGTTATGACTCGGTTCCAACATAAGTTTCTACTCGTGCCTTAAGTTTTTGTCCTGGACGGAAAGTCACTACACGACGGGCGCTGATAGGAATTTCCTCACCTGTCTTGGGGTTCCGGCCTGGTCGCTGGCTTTTGTCGCGCAACTCAAAGTTACCGAAGCCAGACAATTTGACTTGTTCGTTGTTTTCCAAAGCATGACGGATCTCTTCAAAGAAGAGCTCCACCAACTCTTTGGCTTCACGTTTATTGAGGCCTAGATCTTCATAAAGTTTCTCGGCCAAGTCTGCTTTGGTCAGAGCACCGTCCGACATAATTATTATTCCCTATCTGAGGGTGGCTGAAAAATTAGCCCCCAGATACTGAACAATCAAGTCTATGGAGGCGTTGATCTCATCTTCATTAAGAGTGCGTGAAGGATGCTGAAAGGTCAACCCCATAGCAACACTTTTTCTATGTGGATCAATACCTTTGCCCATATAAACGTCAAAGATCTTTAAGTTTTTCAGGTGTTCTCCTGCTTGCTCTTTAACCGCCGCCAAAAGCTTGTCGGAAGCCAGATTACGGTCAACTAACAACGCCAGATCACGGCGAACTTCAGGGAATTTGGAAAGCGGATTAAACGCAGGAATCTTTGCCTCAAGCAGCGCAGCCAACCGCACTTCAAATACATACACCGCCTGGGGGATATCCAACTGCTGTTGCAAGCTAGGGTGCAAGGCTCCTATTACGCCCTGCCACTCACCGTTGCGATAAATACCCGCTGTTTGACCTGGATGCAGGGCATGATTGGTATCTGCCGAAAAACTGAACGCAGCTTCATCACCCGACAGAGACAACAAGGACTCCAAATCGCCTTTGAGATCGAAGAAATCCACAATATCAGCAACATTAGCCCAGGATTCAGGCGCGCGACTGCCGTAAATTAGACCAGCGAGCATAGGCTCCTGCTTCAATCCATCTGCTTGTGGCACAAAACGCAGGCCGGATTCAAACAAACGGACACGGTTCTGTTGGCGATTGAGGTTATGGCGCAACACACTGACCAACCCAGGAATAAGGCTAGTGCGCATAGCGGCCATATCTGCACTGATTGGATTGCGTAAGATGACAGGCTCAATCTTTGGGTCAAATAACGCTGAGAGCTTTGGCTCGATAAAGCTGTAAGTAATCGCCTCTTGATAGCCGCGTGCAATCAGGTGTTTGCGTAATGCAGGCAATCCCATTTTTGCTTCTGGATGAGGTTCAATATCCAAAGGTGCAGCAAGGCTGCGCGTAGGCAAACGGTTATAACCGTAAACACGCGCAAGCTCTTCCAACAAATCTGCCTCTATAGAAATATCAAAACGATAACTTGGAACAGCAAAAGTCCAGCCAGCGACAGATTGGGATACAAGCTTTAATCCAAGGCGCGACAGGATATCAACGACCTCTTCGTCCGCCATCTCCAAACTTAAACCACTTACGATACGCGCTTTGCGCAACGTCACTTCGCGTTCTTGCGGCAAATGCTCATTGCTGACATGAACGAGAGGGCCCGCTTCACCACCCACAATATCCAACAATAATTGCGTTGCACGTTCAATGGCTTCGACTTGCAGGTTGTAGTCAACACCGCGTTCAAAACGGTGTGAAGAATCCGTGTGCAAGCCATAAGAGCGTGCACGCCCAGCGATTGCCAGCGGGTTAAAAAAGGCACTTTCGAGGAAAATATCGCGTGTACTTGCAGAAACTGCACTTGCTTTACCGCCCATAACACCGGCGATGGCAAGCGCTTCTTTCTCATCTGCGATAACCATGGTATCGGCGTTAAGCTTAACTTCCTGTTCATCGAGCAACACCAAAGATTCGCCCTGACGCGCCAGTCGCACATGAATCGCGCCATTTAAAGTGGACAAATCGAATGCGTGCATTGGCTGACCCAATTCGATCAATACATAATTGGTCACATCAACAACAGCATCGATACTGCGTAAACCCGAACGGACCAATTTATTCTGCAACCATGCAGGACTTGGACGAGTAATATCGATGTTGCGAATCACACGGCCAACGTAACGGCTACATGCGGAACCTGCATCTAAATAAACCGGAAAAACATCACCAATTGATGCGGGCACAGCGGGGATTGAAGGAGAAGTCACAACCGCACGATTCAAAACTCCGACTTCTCGTGCAATCCCTTTCACGCTCAAACAGTCGCTGCGATTAGGCGTTAAATCGACTTCGATGAGTTTGTCAGCCAGATTGAGATACTCGCGCAAATTTGCACCGACAGGCGCATCTACAGGTAATTCCCATACACCGGAATCATCATCACCGGCTTTTAATTCGGTTTGTCCACACAACATGCCAAATGATTCAACACCACGTAGTTTGGCCTTTTTGATATCGAATTCGGGCAGCTTGGCACCAATGGTTGCAAATGGAACTTTTATACCAACGCGTGCATTCGGTGCACCACAAACCACTTGCGAGAGACCTTCAAGGCCAGCTACTTGGCATACACGCAACTTGTCAGCATCGGGATGCTGCTCACAGCCAATAATCTCACCCACAATCACGCCGGTGAAATCACCGGCGACAGATTCAACTGCATCAACTTCCAAACCCGCCATAGTCAGTTGGGCAACCAATTCATCGGTGCCAACGTCCGGATTAACCCATTCACGCAACCAGGATTCACTGATTTTCATATTCTTGTCTCTGTAGCCCGTATGGAGTGCAACGCAATACGGGACTGGATCTGCTTAAACTTTTATTCCCGCATTTCGCTTAGCTACATGTCGGGCTACGATCAAATTAAACTTTAGAATTGCTTTAAGAAGCGCAAATCGTTTTCAAAAAACAGGCGCAAATCGTTAACACCGTAGCGCAGCATCGCAAGGCGCTCTACGCCCATGCCAAACGCAAATCCGGTATAGGTTTCCGGATCAACTCCACTGGATTTAAATACCTCCGGATGCACCATGCCGCAGCCACCTACTTCAAGCCAGCCAGTGTTTTTACACATACGGCAACCTTTGCCGCGGCATTGGGTACACTGAATATCCATTTCCGCTGAAGGCTCTGTAAAAGGAAAATAGGATGGACGGAAACGCACCGGAACATCCGCTTCAAAGAACGCTTTGAGGAATTGATCCATAGTGCCTTTCAAATCGGCAAAGCTGATATTTTTATCAACTACCAGACCTTCGACCTGGTGAAACATTGGCGAATGGGTTACATCAGAATCGCAGCGATACACGCGGCCCGGGCAAATCACACGAATCGGTGGCTGCTTGTTTTCCATGGTACGCACTTGCACCGGCGATGTGTGCGTACGCAGAACATGAGTATCGTCCACATAAAAGGTATCGTGCATAGCACGTGCGGGATGATGAGACGGAATATTGAGTGCCTCAAAGTTGTGGTAGTCGTCCTCAATCTCCGGACCTACTTCAACGCTATAGCCAACAGCAGCAAAAATTTCCTCAATGCGCTGTAAAGTGCGCGTCACGGGATGTAAACCGCCCGTATGCTGACCGCGACCAGGCAAAGTCACATCAATCACGTCATTTGCGAGTTTCGCATCAATCGCCGCTTGCTCCAGCAGCTGCTTGCGCAAATTCAGTGCCTCTTGCACTGCATCTTTCGCTTTATTGATTTCTGCACCCGCCGCTGGTCTTTCTTCTGGTGATAATTTACCAAGCGTTTTCATCAGCGCAGTAATGCTGCCATTTTTACCGAGATAATCCACACGCACAGAATCCAGCGCGGCAAGATCCTGGGCATCGTTAACCAATTTGAGCGCTTCTTGCGTAAGCGCAGCGAGATTTTCCATCTGCTTTTCCAATTAAATTTGGTATGAATAAAAATATCGATATGCGAACACAAAGTTGTGGGCATAAAAAAAGGGGAAGAACAAAGCTCTTCCCCTTTCATCGCGGTCACAAAAAACCCTTTCGGGTTTCCGGTTGCTGGACGATTAAGCAGCCAGAGCTGATTTAGCCTTCGCAACAACAGCAGCAAAAGCTGCTTTATCGTATACAGCCAGATCAGCCAATACACGACGGTCGAGAACGATGCTCGCCTTTTTCAAGCCGGCAATCAATTGGCTGTAGGTCAAACCTTCAGCACGAGATTGAGCGTTGATACGGGTGATCCACAGAGCGCGGAAATTACGCTTTTTAACGCGACGATCGCGATAAGCATATTGACCGGCCTTGATAACCGCTTGTTTAGCAACACGGAACACACGTGAACGTGCACCGTAGTAACCTTTAGCAGCTTTTAAAACTTTCTTGTGACGACGACGCGCCTCTACACCACGCTTAACACGGGCCATAATTCAATCCTCTACAAAATTCTCAAAAAGCGCTATTAGTTAGCACGGAACAAACGTTTTACGCGTGGTACATCGGCAGCATCAACAAGGCTGGTGCCGCGCAATTGGCGCTTACGTTTGGTGGTCATTTTGGTCAGGATGTGGCTTTTGTTAGCGTGCTTGAACTTGAAGCCCGCGCCAGTCTTTTTGAAGCGCTTTGACGCGCCACTGTGTACTTTAGCTTTGGTTGCCATGTGATAGAACTCCACACATTTAGGTAAATAATATAAATAATCAAGGCAGCTAAAAGCCCGACTATTTTCTCTTTTTGGGAGCGAGCACCATGGTGAGCTGCTTACCTTCCATTTTGGCAGCCTGCTCTACGGTACCTATCTCGGTAAGGTCGGTCTCGATGCGTTGCATCATTTCCATTCCTAACTCTTGATGGGCAAGCTCGCGGCCACGAAACTTTAACGTTATCTTGGCCTTGTCCCCATGCTCCAGGAAGCGGATTACGGCTTTCAACTTCACCTGATAATCTGCTTCCTCCGTCCCTGGGCGAAATTTCATTTCTTTGATTTGCTGCTGCTTTTGCTTTTTCTTAGCAGCCGCTTTGGTTTTCTTGATCTCAAACAGATGCTTGCCGTAATCCATAATCTTACAGACTATTGGATCGCTATCAGCAACGATCTCCACCAAATCCAGCGTGGCAGCCTGAGCTTGGGCAAGCGCTTCACTCAGGGGAACAATACCAACTTGCTCACCTTCTGCATTAATTAAACGAACCTGTTTGGCTTCGATCTGATCGTTGATCCGCGCTTTTTTAGAGTTGCCTTTGGCTGCGGGAGCGTTATCTCGTTTGATAGTTGTATCTCCAAATAATTAATAGGAACGAATCTTTCTGACTTTCTCTACATCTGAGTACAAATACTCACTTTTAAGCAGAAATATTTCTGCCTCGACGCGCTATATCGGCGGTCAAGTGCTCGATGAAAGCTTCCAGACTCATTACACCCAAGTCTTGTCCGTCCCGTGTGCGAACCGCAAGTGATTGATTTTCAACCTCTTTATCGCCAACGACGAGCAGGTAGGGTACCCGCTGAATTGTGTGCTCGCGGATTTTAAAGCCGATCTTCTCGTTTCTCAAGTCCGGAATTACGCGGATACCCTTATCACGCAAGGTTTTTTCAACCAATTTGACGTAATCAGCCTGACTATCTGTGATATTCATGATCGCCACTTGCGCAGGTGCAAGCCATACAGGAAAGGAACCTTCGTAATGTTCGATCAGGATTCCGAGGAACCTTTCGAAGGAGCCGAGGATAGCACGATGCAGCATAACCGGGCGCTTACGTACGTTATCTTCAGCAACATATTCCGCATCCAGGCGCTCGGGCAGTACATAGTCCAACTGAATGGTGCCACATTGCCATGAACGACCAAGTGCATCTTTAATTTGATATTCGATCTTGGGACCATAGAAAGCACCCTCGCCTGGTAACTCTTCCCACTCCAAGCCAGCGGCGCGCAACGCAGTGCGCAAACCTTCTTCCGCCTTATTCCAGGTTTCCAGGCTACCGGCATATTTTTCCGGGCGCAGCGAGAGTTTTACGGCGATATCGGTAAAACCAAAATCATCATAAATCGATTTGAGCATCTGGTTAAAAGAAGCAACCTCAGCAACGACTTGCTCCTCAGTACAGAAGATATGCGCATCGTCCTGCACAAAACCGCGCACACGCATAATGCCGTGCAACGCACCGGACGCCTCATTGCGATGGCACGAACCAAATTCTGCCAAGCGCAACGGCAAGTCTTTGTGTGAACGTAAACCGTGATTAAAAATCTGGATATGGCCTGGGCAGTTCATCGGCTTAACCGCAAAATCGCGTTTTTCTGACTCAGTGGTAAACATGTTGTCGCGATAGTTTTCCCAGTGACCGGACTTCTCCCACAGAGTGCGATCCATAATTAATGGGGTTTTTACCTCTTGATAACCCCACTCGTTTTGTTTGGTACGCATGTACTGTTCGATCTGTTGCCACAGAGTCCAGCCTTTCGGATGCCAGAACACCATGCCCGGTGCTTCATCTTGCAGATGGAATAAATCAAACTTCTTCGCCAGTTTGCGATGGTCGCGCTTGGCAGCTTCTTCGAGCAAATTTAAATAGGCTTTTAGCTGCTTGGCATCGGCAAACGCAGTGCCGTAGATGCGCTGCAACATTTTGTTGTTGGAGTCGCCGCGCCAGTAAGCGCCGGAGGTGCGCATCAATTTAAAATTCAGGCAAAAACGCATGTTGGGCACGTGCGGGCCGCGGCACATATCCACATATTCTTCGTGGTGATAAAGACCCGGCGTTGCGTCTTTCGGCACATCGCGATCGAGGATTTCCAGCTTGTACGTCTCGCCACGCGCTGTGAAAACATCATAGGCTTCTTGCCAGCTGACTTTCTTTTTCACGACATCGTATTCAGTTTTTGCCAATTCCAGCATGCGCGCTTCCAAACGGGCGATATCCTCGTCGGTCAGCTTATGCTCAAGGTCGATGTCGTAATAAAAGCCGTTATCGATGGTTGGGCCGATAGCCATTTTCACATCGGGGAACAGCTGTTTAATTGCATGACCGAGCAAGTGCGCGCAAGAGTGGCGGATGATTTCCAAACCATCTTCGTCTTTCGGGGTAAAAATTACCAGGTTCGCATCTTCAGTGATCAAGTCATGCGCATCGACACGTTGACCTGTGGTATCACCACTTAAATAGACGCGACCACCTAAAGTCGCCTTGGCCAAACCAGCGCCAATAGATGTGGCAACTTCATAGACAGTAACAGGATTTTCGAAAGGACGTTTGGATCCGTCGGGAAGCGTAATTACAGGCATGATAAACCTCAGTCAGTGGTGACCCCTACCAAAGGTCACGTGATAAAAAAGCGGGAGTCGCAAATAAAAAAGCCCGCACTTACGAGTGTGCGGGGCTTGTAACGGCTGGCGAGTATAGGGGACTTGGGGAAGCCGAGGCAACCTTGAGCGTGAGATCGCCCGAACCAATTAATAAATATCGCGACAGTAACGCCGGCTATCGATCAATTGTTGCAATCCGGTTTCACCTAATATGTCGAGCAATACTTGCTGCACACCTGCACCCATCGCCATGCTCCCGCAGACATAAATGACAGCACCGCGATCCAACCATTCGCTCAATTGTTGTTGCTTGGTGCGCAGCACATCCTGGACATAACCTTCACCATCACGCGAATAAACCTCGTCAAATTCGGTGAGGAAACCTGACACCTTCCAGACATCCAACTCATTCGCAAAAAGGCGGTCGTTGTTGCGTTGACGCTCACCAAAGATAAGCCAATTGTGTTGCTGGTCTTTTAAGTAGCGCTCATGCAGATGTGCACGCAATCCAGCGATGCCCGTACCCGCACCGATGCAAATCATGGGGGTATCGCTCAAAGGGCTATCGGATTGTGGTGCATGGAACGATGGATTCACACGAATGCGCGCCAGAATCTCACCACCCTCTTCTGCCTGCGCTGTTAACCAGCCGGAACCCAAACCCAATTCACCCTTCTCGTTAAACGCCTGACGCACAACCAAATCAACAACACCATCCGTTGGAAGCGATGCAATGGAGTACTCACGGTGCGGCAATTCAAAATTGTTGTGAGGTTTGATTTCCAAAATATCACCCGCTTGCCAGTGAGTATTGCCCGGCTTGGATGGCTGTAAACTCACGCGATAAACGCCTGCACCCACACTGCCTGCATTTAATAGTTCGCGCGATTGCAATCGCCAGCGTTCATATTCAGGCGCTGCCCAAGCCGTAACATTTTTCACACCGCTCAAATCAGCAATCTGTTGTTGCCATTGGTAGATGCTCTGTTCATTACCGTTATCAACATCAATACGCGCAAAAATCGGGCTTGCACCATTTGATAACAACCAGGATTCGATTTGTACAGCGAATGCGCAATAATCCCTGTAGCGTTTGTCGCCCAGCCCTAAAATCGCGAACTGCAATTGCGATAACGCCAATGATGATCGTGACGATGATTTCAGAAATTTTCGCGCAAAGGCTCGCGCAGCATCCGGTGCTTCACCTTCGCCAAAAGTGGAAACCAGAAACAGTATTTTCTTTGCCGACTCAAGCGTGGCTTTATCCAGCGCAGCAATATTTTTTACACTGGCTTTGATGCCGCCCGATTGCAAAATTGTGGCCGTATTCCATGCAAGCTGTTCGGCAGTGCCCGTTTGGCTTGCATACACAATCCAGTAGTCGGCATCTGTATGCACAACACCAACACCTGCAGCAGCGTTTTTACTGTTTCGCTTTTTTTTGCGACGATCTAAATACAGCAAGAATCCGGTGATGGTGAACAACGGCATCAACAACGACGCAATCATATTAATGATTAATCCTGTGGTACCAAACCACTCGCCCGTATGCAATTCATAGATACCCTGCATGATGCGCTTGCCGAGCGGTTCAAGAGGTGTATAGGGTTGATCGCTCACCAATTCGCCTGTTATCGCATTGAAACTCATTACACTGCGCTGCCGGTCATTAGTTGCATCGGGCGTGACATAGTTAATGGTGACTGGCTCTTTTTCCGAACGGGGGAAGCTGATACTCGCAAATTTAAAATTACTGCCAGCCTTAATTGCAAAGTTTTTCCACACAGCATCAACAGCAATGTGGGTTGAATGCGCCTGATGCAAATCACCCATGCCACCGCGCCCTTCTCGCCCGCCCATACCACCACCAGGCCCACCAAAGCCACGGCGCTCTTGCACGGGCTCACCGGTTAATAAAACCGATGCACCATTTTTAAACCAACTGTACGACCATGTCAGGCCAGTCAATGCCAACAATAAATAAATGGCTAATACCCAAGTGCCAATGACTGAGTGCAATGCCCAATAAAAATTGCGCCCTTTTAAACTAAAATCAATGCGAAACCAATTGCGCCAATTCAACGCGCGGCGCGGCCAGCGTAAATACAATCCAGACAACGCAAAAAAAACCAGTGCGAGCGCGCTGAAGCCGGTAATTTGGCGGCCAATATTAATTCCATCGGGTTCAGATGGAATTAATAACCAGCGATGCAGCGAGCGCACAGTGCGAAAAAATTGTTCGCCGCGGATTTTTCCGAGCAACTCACCAGTGTAAGGATTGATGTATACCGCATCGCCACGGCGCTCGCCAGGTGGCGGCGCAACACGAACCAATGCGCTGCGCTCTGCTTCTGGCCATAGTGTGATTTGTTCGACGCGGGCATTTGCGCGCTGCGCGCGAAAACGTTCGGCAATGGCATCGGGTGTCAGCCGTTCGCCTACCACCTGCACTGAAACAATATCCGGGCTAATAGCATCCATTATTGGCCGCTCAAAACTCATCAACGCGCCTGTCAAACCAACAACTGCTAATACTACACCGGCAGTAATACCTAAAAACCAGTGAATCTGGAATAACACGTTTCGCACTTTATATCCCCAAGCCTGTTAAAAAATAGGTGAATGTTGAATAGATTTTTACATCCAACACGGCCGTCATATTGTTATAGAAAATTTATTGATTACTTTGCTGCGCCAATTGCCAGCCGCCACCCAAGGATTTATATAAATCCACTGCAGCATTCAAACGCGAGAGGCGCTGTTGCACCAACGCATCCTGCGCTTGAAAAAAACTGCGTTGGGCATCCAGCAGCGATAGCAAATCTTCACTGCCTGCACGATAGCGCGCTTCCGTCAGACGCAAACTGCGCTCGGCATTAGCAACGATATTTTGTTGGCTTACTTCCTGGCGCTGGCTTACATCGGCCGCAACCAATGCGTTATCCACTTCTTGCAGCGCAATTAATATCGATTTGTGATACTGCAATAACAATTCACTGCGGCGCGCCTCGCTCAATTTTTTCTGATTGATTAAACGCCCACCATTAAACAGCGATTGCGCAAGTGATAGCGTCCAGCCGGAGGTCTGGGTAACCGGGTTCATACTCAATAATTCGCTCGCTGATTTTCCTGCGTTGGCACCCAGACTAATACCCGGCAATAGCGCTGTGCGCGCAGCCTGAATGTTCGCGCTGGCTGCACGTAAATCAGCCTCACTCGCTGCCAGATCCGGCCTGCGCGTGATCACATCAGCCGGTGTGCCCGCCGCGATTTGCGGAACCTGTATCGCGAGTAATTGTTCAACCGCGAGCGAAAATTCCTGTGGCGTTTTGCCCACTAAAATTGCCAATGCTGATTGTGTTTGGCGCGCTTGCAATTGCAAAGGAAGAAGGGAAGCTTGTTGATTTAATAAATTGGTTTTTTGCTGCGCAACATCGGCTGCTGTTGCAACACCGTTTTGATAACGGGCATCGACAATATTCTGCACACGTTCGGCAATCGCAATATTTTTATTCGCTGTCGCAATACGCTCTTGCAGCGCCAACCATTGGAACCAACCACTAGCAATAGCCGCTTTGATGCTTAAGCGCGCAGCATCCTGATCAAATCGGATAGCGTCATATCCTGCTTTTGCCGCCACTCGCCCAGCCGCAATACCGCCCCACAAATCCACCTCATAATTGATACTCGCACCCACGCGTGTTGATTCACTGCGCGTAGTATTGGCACCATCCGGTTTTGAACGGGACTCTCCGATGGATGCGCTGGCGCTTAGTGAAGGAAACAAACTCGCATTTGCGATCTGCATTTGTAACTCAGCCTGTTTGACGCGTTCGGCCGACATTAATATATCAGGGCTTTGCACCTGGGCAGCGAGTATCAATTCATTTAATGCGGGCGACTGAAATGCTTGCCACCAATTTACATCAACACTTTTTACATCGACATTTTTATCACTACCAGACTGCGATGCCCCAACCGAATAATGTTCTGCATAATGGATATCCGGTTGTTGTACGGGCGCGGATGTGCAGGCGGTAATAACGAAAATTAATCCTATTACTGACACACATTTTTGTATTTTCATCATCGTTACTCCGTCGCCAAAGCGGTAACGGGATCAAGCTGAGCCGCTTTGCGCGCAGGTAAATAACCAAACAACAAACCCGTCATAAATGCACAGCTAAATGCCATCACTACCGGGCCAAATGAATAGGCGATGGGCGTACCAATATTCGCAATTAACATCGCGGTACCAAGACCTATAACCACACCGATAACTCCACCAAGCGCTGACACTACCAATGCCTCAATTAAAAATTGTTGCATGATGTTTCGCGTGCGTGCGCCCGTCGCCATACGCACACCAATTTCACGTGTCCGTTCGGTCACACTCACTAGCATAATATTCATTACCCCTATACCGCCCACCAATAATGAAATCGCGGCGATAGAACCCAGCAAGAACGTCATAGTGTTTTGTGTTTCAGACACCATATCGATTAACGATGACATGCTTCTGATTTGAAAATCTTCAGTGCCGTGACGCTCCATCAACAAGGCGTGCACGCGGGTTTGCACCTCTTCCATATTTTTTTCATCGTCAACAGAGATAGTGATATTGCGCAAAAAGCGCTGACCAATCACACGCAAACTACCGGTATTAAAAGGCACAAACACTTTATCGTCCTGATCCTGCCCACCCGGATCGGCACCGCGCTCACTCATCACGCCAATTACTTGAAAAAGCACATTGTTGATGATGATAAATTCGCCCACTGGATTTTTATCGGAAAATAATTTGGTCGCAACGGTTTTTCCCAACACCACAACAGTGGCGTAATGCGTGTTGTCTTCATCGGTAAAAAACGTGCCTTGCGCGACATCCCATTTACGAGCCATAGGAAATTGTGCGGCGGTGGCATTAATTTCAGTCGTGTGATCCGCATTGCCGTAGCGCAGTGTAAAGCTGCCGTTGAGTTCAGGCAGTGCAGCGGCAACATGCGGCAAGCTTGCAATCGCATCGACATCTTCAGGTACTAGCGTGACAGAATCCCAACGCCAACGCTGATTGGGGCCACCTGGCCGCACCAACAATAAATTACTGCCCATCGCACTGATGCTATCGACAACAGATTTTTTTGCACCATCACCAATAGCCATCAACGCAATCACCGATGCAACACCAATCACAATGCCGAGCAAGGTTAAAATAGTGCGGAACACATTGCTGCGCAGCGAGCGAAATGCCGTTTTGGTCGCCTCAAAAATTTCTGTTTTAAACGGGGACTCACCCTGTAATACGTGTTTTTCCGGTGAACGTTTTTCCGCAACAATGGCACCGGGGTCAGCGATGATATTGCCATCGCGAATTTCAATTAAGCGATGAGCATGCTGCGCGACTTCTGCATCGTGGGTAATCAGAATAATGGTATGCCCTTGCTCTGATAACTGCTTGAGCAAGCGCATCACTTCTTTGCCGCTGTGACTATCCAGCGCACCGGTTGGCTCATCGGCCAAAATAATCTGGCCGCCGTTCATCAGCGCCCGCGCAATAGAAACACGCTGCTGTTGCCCGCCCGATAATTGATTAGGGCGATGATGCAATCGCTCCTGCAAACCTAACGAACCCAACAATTCAATAGAGCGCTCGCGGCGCGCCTCTGATGTCATGCCTGAATAGGTTGCGGGCATTTCCACGTTTTCGCAGGCAGTCGCACCCGCCAACAAGTTATAACTTTGAAACACAAAACCAAATGCTTCACGGCGCAATTGCGCAAGGCCATCGGCATCCAAATGCGCTACATTTTTTCCATTAAAAAAATAATCGCCCGTTGTGGCACGATCAAGACAACCGAGAATATTCATTAACGTGGATTTGCCCGATCCTGACTGCCCCATGATCGCTACAAATTCACCGGGGTAAATTTCAAGATCAATTCCGTGCAACACTTGTGTGGTAATTTCACCATTACGAAAGGTTTTGGTAACGCCCGCCAGTTTGATCAACGGCTGAATAGAATTGACAGCGCTCATTAACGTCTACCCATGCCCATACCGGGGCCGCCCATGCCAATTCCTGCTACCGGTTTTTGCTGGCCCGAGCGCGAACTTCCGCTCACTACTTTTTCACCTTCAGTCAAGCCTTCTACAATTTGCGCTTGTACGCGATTGGTAACACCTATCAATACTTTTCGCTCTTCAATATCGCCATCACCATTCATGACTCTAACGATTGCCGGTCGCGCACTGGGTGAAGATTTATCATCTCCTTGGCTCATTTCACTTCGGCGTTTTTTCCATGCAGCTCTTTGCTCTTCTGTCGGTGCTGTCCTGTTGGCTGAATCGTTTTGTGGGCGCATTTCAGTTGGACGCGCAAAACTGACCGCCGACATAGGCACTAGCAACACATCTTTTGCTTGGGATTCAATAAAAAAGACTTGTGTGCTCATTTGTGTCATGAGCAAGCGATGTTCGTTGGGCACATCAAACAAGGCGTTATACAACACCACATTATTAAGAATTTCCGGTGTGGGTTGGATACGATTCAATTTGCTGTACCAGCGACGACCTTGACTGCCTAGTGTGGTGAAATACACTTCCATTCCCGTGCGCAATTTTCCAATATCCGCTTCAGATACTTGCGTTTGCACCGTCATGGTAGACAAATCGGCAATGCGCATAATGGTAGGTGCCATCTGGTTGGTATTAAGCGTTTGTCCTTGACGCGATGTAATAGACACCACAGTGCCATCGATAGGCGCATAAATTTTTGCGTAATTTAAATTGGCAGATTCCACACGCAGCGTAGATTCCGTTTGTTCGATCTGTGCTTGCAAGGCTTTAAGCTGCGCCTGCGCCGATTTCAAACTGGCTTCAGCAGTTTGCACAGACTCCCGCGTGGTCGCCTCCTCTTTAAACAGATTTTTTTCACGTTCGTATTGGATATTCGCCAGCGTAAGCTGTGCTTCGCGATCCAACAATTGCGCCTGCTGGGTGCGCAGGGATGCGCGCGTTGCATCCACACGTGCGGCATACACGGTTGCATCAATTTCAGCGAGCAGATCACCTGCTTTGACTTCACTGCCAACATCTACGTGTAATTTTTTTAACTGCCCCGACACCTGTGCACCCACATCGACATAATCTTGCGGCTGCAAGGTGCCTGTCGCCGTCACCAAATTTTCAATATCGCCGCGAGTGACAGCTTCTGTGGTGTAGATTACGCGATTATCATCCTCGCGAATCACAAACAACCAGACGAGTGCGACAATGCCCAACAATATAAAAACACCCATTAAAAGACGCTGTGGTCTTGCTAATGAAAAGAAACGGATTTTTCTTGATTGCATAATATTTTCTCGCCCACGATTTTATGGGCGCAAGTATATCCCAGCGTATTTTTTGGATGAGTTAAGCGATTATGAATGCATAATGTTTTCACAATTCACCAATCTGCTCTTTTTAAAACACACACCGCCAACACAGTTATTCACCAAATTTTTTTCTGGCATTTTATTTTTAGGGTTATACCTGCGCCCATTGCCGCAATAAATTGTGGTAGTGGCCAGTAAGCCCAACCAGCTCTTCGGTATCACCCACTTTTTGGCGCAGCGATTGGATATTGCAATCCAATTCATACAACAGGTTTCGCTGCCAATCGTCACGCACCATGCTTTGCGTCCAGAAAAAACTGCACACGCGTTCGCCACGCGTCACGGGTTGAACCTGATGCAAACTGGTAGAGGGATATAAAATCAAATCACCTGCGGGCAATTTCACTTCGTGGCTGCCGTAGGTGTCTTGCACGATTAATTCGCCACCGTCGTATTCTTCCGGTTCCGATAAAAATAAGGTGGATGACACATCGGTGCGCAAACTCAAATTGCTACCGGGAATCAAACGGATCGCACCATCAACATGAAATCCGTAATGCTCGCCCCCGGCGTAGGCATTGAACAGCGGCGGAACAATTCGCAAAGGCAAGGCGGCCGACATAAATACCGGATTGTTGTAGAGCGCTTTTAAAATAATTTCACCCAACTCACGGGCAACAATACCATCCACAGGCAGCTGGCGATTTTGTTTCACCTGCGCTCCCTGCACACCTACCGTTGCTTTACCATCAACCCAATCGGTTTGATGCAAACGTGCGCGAAATTCTGCAACCTGCTGTTTGGTTAATATTTCGGGTATGTGAATTAACATATTGCCTCACAAGGGCTGACACGGTTTTGCCCTGATTTTTAATTGTTGATTGACACAACGCACAAGGGCGCGATAAATCGCGCCCTGTTTTTTCTATGCTTTTTTTACTAAGGTTTAACTGCTTAGAAAGAGAAATTAATTCCCAATCGCGCTGACAAAGGCTGGCCTGGGTAATAACGTGAACCACCGTTATTCAAACTGCCCACATAATCTTCATCCGTAATATTGAGCACGTTTAACTGCACAGTCAGATTGTTGTTGATTGGGTAGGAGGCCATTGCGTCAAATACCCAATAGTCACCAAACTCCAACATCGAGCGTGTGCTTTGCGCAAGCGGATTAACAGTGCTGGAACTGACCATGGTATCGACGTAACGCGCACCGCCACCAATTTGCAAACCGCTCTCAAAGGTGTAGGTATTCCACAGCGTAAATGTCATCTCGGGTGACCATTGGATTGCACCACCTTCGTTGTTGCCTGATGCTTCATTGGTTGTAGTAGTTGGATCATCAACCGTGCGGTTACCGCGGGTAATTTCATTATCCATAAATGCCAAACCTGCACTGATTTGCCACTTGTCGGTTAATGAACCCACTGCGCCCAATTCCAAACCTTCCACTTGTTTTTCACCCATCGCGACAGAAGAGCCATCTGGATTCGTTGCAATTTCGTTTTCATTAGTGCTGCGGAATAACGCTGCGGTCAGGAATAATGTATTGTCCAATACATTCCACTTGGTACCCACTTCGGCATTGGTGCCTTTTTGCGGATCAAGATTCGGATTGTTGATGTTGTTCGCGGCGTTGGTGGTGTTGAGTGCGAAGTTTGCGCCGCCCGGTGGTAATTCCGACGTTGCATAACTGACGTAAACCGATCCATTTGCCGTTGGCTTGTACACGCCACCCAATTTCCAGCCGAACAATTCATCGGTGAGCTGCGCATCGCTCGCAACCAAAGTTCCCACAGGAATGGTTTGCACAGCAGGCGCTGTAACAGCAGCTTGGCGAGTAATAACATCGGTCTTGGTATGGAAGCGGTCTGCACGCACGCCCGCACTCAATTCCCATTGGTCGTTCAGCGTAATTGTGTCCTGTGCATAGAATGCATAAGTGGTGGTTTCACCATCGGTTTTTGCACCAGTGCGACGCACCGGTTGGAAGACATCGCGAGTGCTCGGGTTATACAGATTGGCGTTAACCTGACTCACAGTTGTCGATGAGGTTGACGATGTGAACGGCATGCTCATGGTGTAATTCAATTGGCTTTCGTAAATAAATTCGATGCCTGATACCAGATCATGCTTCACACCACCCGCATCAAACGAGGCCGTGAGATTGGTTTGGTTAGTGAGGATTTGGTTGGTTTGGTCTTTACCTTGACGCGAGCGCGAAATCGTCCAGCTTTCGGAATTTGCAGGCGTCGCAAAGGTGATGGCGTTAACGCCCGTCAACACCTGGTCTTGATTGGTACGGCCGTAACGCGAAGTGTTGCGCAGGGTGATGCCTTCTGCCAAATCCTGCTCGATACGCACGGTCACCATGTTGGCTTTTACATCGTTGAAATCGCTGGTGGAACCGTAGAAGTTTTCGCTATCCACGCGCTCCGGTGTTTGGCCTTTCAGCGCACCCGTTGCAAAAATCGCGTTGTAGTAACCATCCAGACCGATCGTGGGAATACCACCATCAGGAATGCCGGATTGCTCCATCGACAAAATATTGATGTAGGTGCGGGTATCGGTACCCAAGCCCAAACCCAACGATGCAGCAAGGCCCTGAAAATTACTTTCTACTTCATCGCGACCATCCACACCGGCATCCTGTTTCATCAGGTTTACGCGCAGTGCGGTGCTTTCACCCAAGGTGCGGTTGACATCGACCGTTGCACGTTTGTAATCCGCGGTGCCACCGGTCACCGTGCCTGAAATAGCATCTTCCTGATTGGCCAATTTGGAACTGAGGTTCACATAACCTGATGCCGCACCGCGGCCGTTATCCACGCCCGCCGGGCCCTTGGCGATTTCCACTTGCTCGGTATTAAAGGTATCGCGGCTGATACTGCCAAGGTCGCGGATACCATCCACATAAATACTGCCTTGGGTATCAAAGCCGCGCATAAAAATGGAGTCACCGGTTGAGGTGTTGCCGTTCTCGCCCATCAGCATGGTGATGCCGGGAGTATTGCGCAGCGCTTCACTCAAAGTAGTGGCCGATTGCTGCTGAAAGAGTTCTTTTTTCACAACCACGATGGTTTGCGGAGTATCCACCAATGGCTGGGTAAATTTGGGCGAGCTGACTTTTTCCGCTTTGTAATCCGATAGTGCGTCAGCTTCGACTTTAACGGTATTCAGTTTTTTGGTGCTCTGGCTTTCATCTGCCGCCATAACGCCGGTTGACGCCAACAGAACCGCAGACGACAACGCGGTGGCTGTCATCGCAAGCGAGCTTGCGCGCTTTTTGGAAACAATGTGTTTGGAAGATTTCAGTATGGTCATAACTAGCCCTTGTAATGATGATGCAGTGGTTCAAAATGCGAAGGGCATACTAAAGAGAATTATTATCATTTGCAATGAGAATAGTTATCATATCCATATGAAATAGTTTTTTATCGCTGTTTTTACGGGCAGATTGATTGGCAAGAAAAGTCGGGGGTATGATGCGCCACCTTTGGATATTCATTCATCACCCAAACAAGGACATACGATGAAAACCAGCTTGCCCACCCTCTTCCTTCTTGGCTGTATTTGCCTGTTACAACTTGGCTGTGCCTCGCCCAAAAGCAGCTCACCCAAAAGCACACACCCACCGGCACAAGTATCTGAGTGGGAGACGCGCCTTTCCGGCTACGCTGGCACACTGAACATCACTTTCAACTTACCGCAGCAGGCCGCTGCAGAACTGTATCTGTCTGACCAACCCATACGGATAAAGTATGGGGCTCCCGTTCGTATCGCACTGGATAACGAAAATTGCACGCTCGGGCATTTGGTATCAGTCAACCACCTGCAGGGATCAGATTTTCTGTTTAAGTATTTTTCACAAGAGGCACGGTGGAATCACAGCAATACATTGACGCTCAACTGGACCACGGATCGTAAAATGACAATTACCCTCAATGAGGAAATCATCCACATTGATACCCCTACAACACTTCGTCACTTAAAGATCGCCAGTTCCTTTGAGGCGATGACTATCGAACATTTTGAATACACACCACAACAATAAACAGGGAGCTGTAATGCGTAATTTTTTTACATCATCACTCGTAGCAACCATCATTACCGGATTACTTTCCCTACCTGCCTTGGCAGATTTTGGGTTGGGCATGAGCTATTACGAAAAAAAGGATTTTGAAAAAGCGTTCAACGCTTTTTTTGAGGCAGCGCAATACGGTGATCACGCCGCACAAAATAATGTAGGGGTTATGTACTATCGCGGTGAGCATGTGCCAAAAAATATTCCGACGGCTTACGCTTGGATGGCACTTGCTGCGCAGGCCACCGTTAATACTGGGGAGTCTGACAGTACCCCCGCTCCTTATCAAAAAGTGTATTCACGCATGAGCGATGCAGATAAAAAACTCGCTGATGCCGCCTATAAAGAATTGCTCTCGCAATACAGCGATGCGGCTATAAACCAAAAACTAACGCCCATTTACACTGGAACGAATATGGGCACTCAGCACCAACGCCCGCTTAAAATGACTCCACCTAAATATCCCTCGTCGATGCTTCGCCAAGGAAAAATTGGTTTTGTCGATGTTATTTATACCATCGATAAATATGGGCTTACCCGCGATCACGTGGTTACCCACTCATCGTCTCCGGAATTTACGCGCGAAACCATGAAAGTGCTGCGCCGGTTTCAGTTTGAGCCTACCAAAGTTAATCAGGTTGCTGTTGATGTGAACGGCTTTAAGCGCCGATTTACTTTTGAAATGAGCACCACGACATACAACACCAAAAAACTGGAAAAAATTGTGACAGAGCGACGAGAGACCGCGGAGAAAGGTACAGGTAGCGATAAACTCGGCTTTGCTTATTTTCTGGAATCAATTCCTTCGTTTGTTAAAGACTATGAACTGAAAGATAACCCGAATGAGTGGTATGAAAAGGCAGCTACTCAAGGTAGCGGCGCAGCAAGTTATTTTCTTGGGCGCAATATTTTGTATGGCAATATGTGTGCGCAAGACAACAACCAAAGTATGGGTTGGTTACTCAGAGCAGCCAGAGAAGGCATTGCAGAGGCGCAATATATGTTGGCGATCGAGTCGTTCAGCGGCGTGCGTTTTGAAAAGAATCAGGACAAAGGTTTTTATTGGTTAGCCACGGCAGCAGCCAGCAGCCAAATTGCACAACTGCGTTATGCATGGATACTCGCTACTCACCCAGATGCATCGCGTAGAAATGCAGAATTAGCCAGCAAACAACTTGCAAATATTGATGAACATTATCTTGATCAACAGTCTTACTTAAAAACCCAAGCCGCCGTCGCGGCCGAAAATGGTGATTTCAAAAAAGCGATCCAATGGCAAAAAAAGGCATTGAAAGATGCATCTGAACTGGAGCTACCACTCACAATATTGGAGCAACAACTCGCCAGCTACACCAACAAAAAACCCTGGCGTGAAGAGATTTAACAGTAACTGAAATTAAAAATCCCCGGCAGTTCATAACTGCCGGGGATTTTTTTATGCGAACAACTCTGCAGTACTCAAGTAAAGCCTATTACTTGGGCAACGCATCCAGATTGGCATTGACCGGGATAGAGAATGGGCGGCCATCAGCGACATCCCAGTTGATCGACCAGGTCATTACACCGCGGAAATCAGGGTAAGCCTGATTAGGTTTGATGGAACCGCAACCTTGCAGTTTGACCAGGCAATTCACTGCGGCATTCAAGTTCGCGATGGTTACAAACCCTGAACCGGCAGAGCGTGAACCGGAAGGCACACCAAGTGCTACCTGATCAGGGCGCAGGCCGACGAATTGAGTGTTGTTAGCAACCGGGAAGCCTTCTACCAGCATTTTCACCGATGCAACCATAAAGTCTACCGTGCCCGCTTGCAGCGGTTGGTTGGAGTATGGGGTCGCCAGACTGCCGTTGTTGTACAACTGCACGTGCAACAGATCCAGGTCATTGCGCAAGCCATCGATAATCGGCAAATAAGCGCCCCAAATGCCCGTCGCAGCGATCATGCCGCCGTGCACGTAAGGATGCTCAGGTGCCATCGATAAGTACATGTTCGGGAATTGCTGCTTCAGTTGTTTAACCGCTGTCACCATATTGTTGATCACCGGCGCGCCCCAGGAAACATTGGCACCGCTTTCCAGATCGATATCAATACCGTCAAAGCCGTACTCATTGATGATCGCGGCGGTGCTGTTAACAAAGTTGGTTACGTTGGTGGCATTGTTAAGGGTGACAGTGCCTTTTTCGCCGCCGAACGACAGCACCACCTTCTTACCTTGCGCGCGTTTGGCCGCGACATCGGCAATGAATTGGGCTTTGTTCAGTACAGGGTCAAGATTGAACGCGACCGTGCCGTTACCGACATCATCGGCAAATGCAATCACGATCACATCCCACACTGCATCCACATCCGCCAGACGGATTACGCCGCTGCCATTATTGAAGTTGTGCCAGTAGCCCACCAACGCATGCTTTGGCAAACCGTTGTTCACAGGCGCAACAGAGGACGAGGAACCACTTGAAACGGATGAGCGGCTTGAGCTGGTTGATGCCACTGATGAGCTGCCACCGCTACAAACTGCCATAGGTGTCCACGCCATTTGCCAATGCGCACCGGTACCGGGCGCGTAAGCCCAGGTAGCCGTTGAGCTACACCAACCCGGAACATCACAGCGATACGCATTACCCGCATTGGTGACGATTGAGTTCTGACTATAGGTGCTGCCAGCAACATAGGCAGGGTGAATACATGGATCCAGCCCAAGTGAACTGGTTGAACGTGAAGACACACTCCGCACACTGGAGCTTGTGCTGGATACAGAACTGTAAGAACTCACGCTGGAGCTGCAGCGCGGATTCCCCGGCGCAGGGTCGCCAACCCGCACAGTTTGGGATGCTGTGCTCGTTGCCCCGTTTGAATCCTTAACGGTCAAGGTCACCGTAGTGTAGCGAGCCTCGCAAAGATCATAAAACTGACCGAAGCTGATTGTTTTGACGGGATTAGTGGAAAAGTTGGTGCCATCAAAAGAATAGGTCAGTGCATCGCCATCAAGGTCATAAGAGCCAGAGCCATTGAAGGTATAAGTGTAGTTAACGGGATATGAGCTAAAACCACTGGAAGACGACTGGCTAACCGTTAATACCGCAACCGGCGGGCGGTTTCCTGCCGGATCGCAATCGCCCAGATAACTCCATTCCTGCCATTGGCCGGAATAATTCGCAGGGTTGTGGCCTTGTGACCACCAGTTAGCTTTATACAGTTTTTGCGCTTCTTGAGCCTGCATGCCGCTGGTGTAAACAGAACTGCTGTTCCACTGGGGAACATTCTCGCAACTGACTGCATGGGCATTGAATGAAACAACACCCAGGAACATAGTTACAGCAATTAATCCTATGCCTTTCATAGATAATGTCCTGATTAATTATGATTCAAAGAAAAGGGCACCCCGACCAAGATCGGAGCAGCTTGTGTTCTCTTGTCAATAAATAAACAGGCTGTAAGCGTGGTATGAAAACGTGCCTCACTCTGGCCATTAACACGGCGGGGCACTTTTATTGTTATAAGCACATACAAATGTTGCGATACACACAACAAGCTCCCCCAATGTGGGACATGTGGAGGAGCCCTTGCGTTGCAGAAAGGATATTACATATAAGCGTTGGAGCGATCCGTATGGTCAGTCACATCGCGGATACCTTTCAGCTCCGGCAGTTTATCCAGCAACTGGACTTCAATGCCCTGCTTCAGGGTGATGGCGACTGAACCGCAACCCTGGCAACCGCCGCCAAACTTGAGTACGGCGATCATATCCTCAGTCACTTCCACCAAGCTCACATTTCCGCCATGGGAGGCAAGGCTTGGATTTACGTCGTTATACAGGACGTAATTGATGCGGTCTTCCAGTGGGCTGTCGTCGGTAACACGTGGCATCTTGGAGTTAGGAGCGCGAATGGTGAGCTGGCCACCCATGCGGTCGGGCGAATAATCTACTTTGGCATCTTCCAAAAACGGCAGGCTGCGCTCTTCAAAATAGGCGTTGAAACCATTGAGCGGGACAACCACATCACCTTCTTTTTGTTCGCCAGGGCGACAATAGGCAATGCAAGTCTCTGCGTTTGGAGTACCGGGGTTGGCGACGAACATACGAATGCCGATCCCCTCATTGTCTTTTTGCTTGTCGAGCAGCTCTTTCAAATATGTCTGGGCGGACTCAGTAATATCGACGTTAACCATAATGACCTTTCTATTGATCCCAATACCTGATTAAAACACTCAGGTATTCTACTGTAGAGCTGGGTTCCATGGCATCAGTAATTTACAATCAATTTGATAGCTTGTAAGACCTGTAGCTATACCCACTACATCAAAGCACTATTAAAAAGGAGACGTAAAACATGAGAGCATCATTACTACTGGCAGCCCTCACCATCACCAGCTCATTGGCATTTGCTCATGATCACGACAAGGCAGCACCACGCGCCTTTATTATCGAACCAGCCAACAATGCCACAGTTACCAGCCCGGTGACCGTTAAGTTCGGGCTGGAGAATATGGAAGTCACCCCTGCAGGCACCGAAAACCCTAATGGCGGCCATCATCACTTGCTGATTGATACCGCCCTGCCCGCCAACCTGAGTTTGCCTATTCCGGCCGATGCCCAGCATGTGCACTTTGGTAAAGGCCAGACCGAAACCACTCTGGAGCTGGCACCGGGCAAACACACATTGCAGCTGTTAGTGGGCGATCACCTTCACCGTCCACATAGCACTCCGGTGTATTCAGAGACGATTACCATCACCGTTAAAGAAGCCGAAAAGCAGTAAGCCACCGCTCAAGCGTCAACCAGGAAAGGGGGATCAGTAGATCCCCTTTTTATTGCCCACTATTCAGACGCATCACCCCAGCACGGCGATAACGCGCCCTCCAGATAGGCTTTTCTGCTAGAATTCACGCCATTTTTGGCATCGCATAGCCATTCATTTTCACCCTCAAGATTTCCACTGATAGGTTTTCCATGACTGCACCCGCCGCCCTGCAAGCCCGTATTGACTCACTCCACCAAGCCATAAAAGAGCGCATCCTAATTCTCGATGGCGGTATGGGCACCATGATCCAGAGCTACAAGCTCAAAGAGGCCGATTATCGCGGTGCGCGCTTTGCGGATTACCACATGGATATCGCGGGCAATAACGACCTGCTCAGCATCACCAAACCGGACGTGATCCGCGAGATCCAACGCGCCTATCTGGAAGCCGGTGCAGACATCCTTGAAACCAATACGTTTAACTCCACGCGAATTTCCATGGCCGATTACGACATGGAAGATCTGGTGCCGGAATTGAATTTCGCTGCCGCCAAACTCGCGCGCGAACTCTGCGATGAATTCACCGCAGCCAACCCTGCAAAACCGCGCTTTGTTGCCGGTGTGCTCGGGCCGACCAGCCGCACCTGTTCTATTTCGCCCGATGTAAATGATCCGGGCGCGCGCAATGTGACCTTTGATCAATTAGTAGAAAATTACGTTGAAGCGACAGATGCGCTGGTGAAAGGCGGTGCCGATATTATTTTGATCGAAACTATTTTCGATACACTCAACGCCAAAGCCGCAGTATTTGCGGTGCAAAAATATTTTGATGATGCCGGTTTTGAATTGCCGATTATGATTTCCGGCACCATTACCGATGCCTCAGGCCGCACACTCTCCGGCCAAACCACAGAAGCTTTTTACAATTCACTTGCGCACGCACGCCCACTGAGCATGGGTTTGAACTGCGCACTGGGTGCAAAAGAATTGCGCCAGTACGTGCAAGAAATGTCGCGCGTGGCCAACTGTTTTGTAAGCGCGCACCCCAACGCCGGTTTGCCCAATGAATTTGGTGAATACGACCAAACCGCGCAAGAAATGGTAGCGATTGTTGAAGAATTTGCCGCGAGCGGATTTTTAAATATTATCGGCGGCTGCTGCGGTACTACACCGGCGCACATTAAAGCGCTGGCCGATGTAATGGCAAAATACCCACCGCGCCAAATTCCCGTTATCGAACCTGCCTGTCGCTTGTCTGGCCTTGAACCATTTAACATCACCAAAGATTCGTTATTCGTAAACGTAGGCGAGCGCTGCAACGTGACCGGTTCTGCGCGCTTTAAACGTTTGATTGTGGAAGAAGATTATTCCACTGCATTGGAAGTTGCGTTAGAGCAAGTTGAAAATGGTGCGCAGGTGATCGACATCAACATGGACGAAGGCATGCTCGATGCCGAAAAAGCCATGGTGCGGTTTTTGAATTTAATCGCGGGTGAGCCAGACATCGCACGCGTACCCATTATGGTGGACTCTTCCAAATGGGAAGTGATTGAAGCCGGTTTGAAATGCATTCAAGGCAAACCGATTGTGAACTCCATTTCGCTCAAAGAAGGCGAAGAAGAGTTTTTGCAAAAAGCAAAATTGTGTATGCGCTACGGCGCTGCCGTTGTGGTAATGGCATTTGATGAAACCGGCCAAGCCGACACCATGGCACGCAAACAGGAAATTTGCGAGCGCTCTTATCGCACACTGGTGGATAAACTCAATTTTCCACCGGAAGATATTATTTTCGACCCGAATATTTTTGCAGTCGCAACCGGTATTGAAGAGCACAACAACTACGCGGTGGATTTTATTGAAGCCACGCGCTGGATTCGCCAAAACCTGCCGCACGCAGGTGTGAGCGGTGGTGTGTCTAACGTATCTTTCTCGTTCCGCGGCAACAATCCGGTGCGTGAAGCCATCCACTCGGTATTTTTGTATCACGCGATTAAAGCGGGCATGAACATGGGCATCGTGAATGCCAGCCAGTTGGCGGTGTATGACGATTTACCGCAAGAATTAAAAGACAAAGTGGAAGACGTGATTCTCAACCGTCACGCAGGCGGCACCGAAGCACTGCTGGACATCGCCGAAAAATATCGCGGTGATGGCAGCGGCGGCGAAGTAAAAGAAGATGCCGAATGGCGTTCACTGCCCATTGCAAAACGCATTGAACATGCACTGGTAAAAGGGATTTCCACGCACATTGTGGAAGACACCGAAGAAGCGCGCAAACACTACCCTCGCCCACTCGATGTGATTGAAGGCCCGCTCATGGATGGCATGAACGTGGTAGGTGATTTATTCGGCGCAGGCAAAATGTTTTTGCCGCAAGTAGTGAAATCTGCGCGCGTAATGAAACAGTCCGTTGCTTATTTGCAGCCGTTTATTGAAGCAGAAAAAACCGAAGCCTCAAAACCGAACGGCAAAATTCTCATGGCCACCGTAAAAGGCGATGTGCATGACATCGGTAAAAATATTGTCGGCGTGGTACTGCAATGTAATAACTTTGAAGTGGTTGATCTTGGCGTAATGGTGCCCTGCGACAAAATTATCGATACCGCCATCGAACAAAACTGCGACATTATCGGCCTCTCGGGTTTGATCACGCCATCGCTGGATGAAATGGTGTTTGTCGGGCGCGAAATGGAACGCCGTGGCATTAACAAGCCATTGATGATTGGCGGTGCAACCACCTCCAAAGCGCACACTGCAGTAAAAATTGACCCGGTGTTTAAACTGAACCAGGTTGTGTACGTTGCCGATGCCTCGCGCGCAGTTGGTGTGGCAAGCACACTGCTCTCTGACGAGTTGCGCCCCAAGTTTGTAGAAGATCTCAAGCAGGAATATATCGAGGTTCGCGAACGCAACGCCAACCGCAAACCACGCGGCACTGTGCGCACTTACCCTGAGGCCATCGCCAAAGGCCTAAAACTGGATTGGGAAAACTACACCCCGCCAACGCCTGCGTTTACCGGCGTAAAAGTATTTGAAGATTATGATTTAAATACGCTGGTGGATTTTATCGATTGGACTCCATTTTTTATCAGTTGGGATCTCGCCGGAAAATTCCCACGTATCCTCGATGATGAAATCGTCGGCGAAGCAGCGCGCGCGCTATGGGACGATGCGCAAAAAATGCTGCGCAAATTGATCGATGAAAAATTAATTAGAGCCAATGGTGTGATCGGTTTCTGGCCAGCCAACACTGTGAATGCGGATGACATAGCGGTGTTTAACGCAGACGGCAAACACATTTCCACTCTGCACCACATTCGCCAACAACACTTAAAACAGGGCAACGAAAGCAAACCGCACCACTCACTTGCAGATTTTGTCGCGCCAAAAGAATCCGGTAAGCAGGATTATATCGGCGGCTTTGCGGTCACTACCGGTATAGGTGCAGAAGAATTAGCGAAGCAATATCAAAACGCGGGCGATGACTACAACAGCATTATGGTCAAAGCACTCGCCGACCGTTTAGCCGAAGCCTTTGCCGAGCATATGCATTTGCGCGTGCGCAAAGAATTCTGGGGCTACGACCGCGATGAGAATTTGGATAACGAAGAACTCATCAAAGAAAAATACAAAGGCATCCGCCCCGCCCCCGGCTACCCCGCGTGCCCGGATCACACCGAAAAAGCATCCCTCTTTAAATTGCTGGATGCCGAGAAAAATACGGGGATTACATTGACCGAACATTTTGCGATGCTGCCAACGGCAGCTGTATCCGGTTGGTACTTCTCACATCCTGAATCGGTGTATTTCAATACCGATAAAATTGAAAAAGATCAGGTAGAAAGCTTGGCCGAGCGTAAGGGTGTGAGTGTGCAGGAAGTGGAAAGATGGTTGAGTCCTGTGTTGGCTTATGAGCCGGGGGCTGGGGAGTAAGTTTGAAGTTTTATTGGGTGGGCTAGCTGCGCACGTTGCAACCCGCCCCAATAAATTCTAGAGGTTTTTATGGATAACAACCAAAATTACAAAGAAAGATATATTGCGTTTATCGATGTACTAGGATTTGAAAAATCAATTCTAAATATTAAAAACGAACCAGATTCATATGAAAAAATAGTCACCGCACTGACCAACATATCCACAATTCGCGAGCTAACACAAATAGTCCGCTCTGAAAGGAGCGACCCCAATGCTGTTAAAGATCGTGAAAAAAGAGAAGACTTACGAATTCAAGCATTTTCTGACTGCATAGTAATTTCTACCAACTGCAACTCAATAGGCCTTATGGCTGTTACTGCAATAAGCGCACTTATTTACCGAATTTTATTTACCTATGGTTTTTACGCTAGAGGAGCAATAACAAAAGACCTCTTAACACACAGTGATAATATTGTTTTTGGCAAAGGACTGGTGCAAGCATATTCCTTGGAACAAAAAGTTGCTATTTATCCACGCATAATACTAGCTCAAAACGTTCACTCAGACCTATCCAACTCTAAAATGAGCATCCCCCGAAAAACTGATTTTGACGGGCAAGTCTTTTTAGATGTATTTGATTCATCTGTTAAAAAATTCATTCAAACTTGGAACGAGAGACAATCCAACCCTAATGCTCATATAAACCTAGAACATGGCAGAACTGAGCTAATGCAAAACCTTGGAAAAGCCTCTGAAACGGCCATCGTTCAGAAGCTAACTTGGTTGAAAAATTATTTTAATTTCAACGCAATTGCTCTTGGATTAAAAGAAATTTAAGAACAGGTCCGTAAGTTGGGCATAACCGCCCAACCTACCAAAGGATAAATAATTTAATTTATTGCCACCCTGAAAAATCACTGTTGGGGTTCGTTCCTCAGCCTGCGCAGCCCGCCGCAACCTACCCTTGCCATGTATACGCACCGCGCGTATATTTTGAAATATTCAAGATGCGCCAGAGGTGCCCAATGAAACGCAACCTGTTCGGCGAGTTAAGCGAAGGCTTTCAATCACTCCGCGATGAAAGAAACAATAAAATTATCCTTAACAAAACACATAGGGAAATGAATGAGAACACCGAAATCCAAAAAACCGTCCAACAAGACCAATCAAAACAAAATGAAATCAACGAAGAATAAAAAGTTGGAAACTATTTTTGTTGGTCTATTGGGTTTGATCATTTTCATATATGGCTTAAAAAGCCTATTAATCGGTGAAGTTATTGCTCATGGTAGTGATTGGCGAGTTGGCTGGGAAGCAAATGGGGCAGCAGCTTTTTTTATTGCGCTAGCCATATCCCTATTCGGGATTGGAGTCATGTATGCTGCTTTTAAAAATTGGGATCAATAAGTATTTTACCACACTGAAAAACCGCTGTTGCGGTTCGTTCCTTAGCCTGCGCGGCCCGCCGCAACCTACGACAAACCAATATTTGGAGAACGCCATGACTGAAGCAACACATGACGAGCTGATCGAAGCCTTAAAGATTGCGTTTTGTTATATGCCTAAAGCCATTGAGGTAAATAAATACGAATACGGTGATAGATACCAAACCGTGCTCGACCATATTCAAACCGTGCGCGAAACATTACTCATGAGCGGGATAGACCCGGAAGAAGTGTATGGTGAAATTAATCCCGACATCACGCCGAACTCTTCTTATTAATACCAGTCTCTTCTAATTGGTTATTAAACGCAGACGTTGGGCATAATGACCAGCGCGGCGCAGCCTGTAAAACGATCCGGAACCAACAGATTATGAATAATGAAATTCTAAAAGCACTTTTAGCACAGGAAGATGAACTGCAACTTCACCACTTTAATAATGCTACGGCGTGGGAGTTGGGTAATTTAATCAGGCTGGGTGCGGACAAAATTTCTGCATCGGTATCGATTGAAGTCTACGCATTTGAACAAGTGGTTTTTAGTTATGCCATGCCGGGAACATCGAAAGATCAGCAAGATTGGATACGCCGCAAGCGGCAAGCCGTTATGCGCTTTGGTAACAGTTCTTATTATCTGGGGCAATACAATGCTGCCAAAAACCGTGACTTTGAAGCCATCCCTTATTTAGACCCCAAAGAATATTGCGCACACGGCGGTTCGTTTCCCATCCGTATTAAAAACGGTGGAATTATTGGCGCAGTGACAGTATCCGGTTTACCACAGGAAACCGATCATCAACTCGCGGTTGATGCCATGCGTGACATTGTTCGCCAACAAACAAAATGAAACCAATCGGGCTCGGCTCAACCAGCAGCAACATCAATTTCTACATCGCCAACCGCCCGCCGCTAGACGATTATCCGGTGATGAACGAGCTGCGTGGTTTAGCTGCAGGCGAGCTGGCGCACATTGTGAAACACACCAGCAATCACTGGCGCAAAGCATTTAATGTGTATGCAAAGTTATTGTTTGATTGGCATAAAAGGCAAGGCCGCAAAGATTTGCCTAACACATGGCAAGCTTATCGTGATCTTGAATTATTTCAGTCACATTCACAGGAGGCGCTTTTATTTAGTGCGCCTGAATTAAATCGCAATACAAAAACCATTCACATCATTGCCGGAAAAACCTACGCCGCTTACTTAAATTTACCGCCCTTGGTGTGGCTTGATAACTATTTTGCTATCAATAAAGAGCTACGTCTCATTGTTGCGCCCTATCCGGATTACCGACAACTCTCTAATGAACGAATAGAAAAACTCATAGCCATTATGCATTCAGAATCGGGCTGGAGCGAATTGCAAAGCACCTAACCAAAGCCTATATTGGCAATCGGTTGATCCATCACATGGAGAAAGGAAATGAATAAAAGTGTTTTTTTAATCCCGCTATTATTAATAGGTTGCGGTGGAGGGGGAGACAAGAAAAATGATCCGCCAAAAGACGATGGTTACACCAACACCTCTTTTAGTCTGGAGAACGTGACCAGTCTGACGGCTGGCAAAGTATACGCAACAGAGCTCATGGAATCCGACAAGACCGGATTTGCGGATCTTTACATCAAAAACCAGCAAGAGACCGTCGTTAATGGCGTTCTGGTAACTCCTCAGTACCGTCACTTTGTCGTAAAAGAATCGCGTTTTGGTAGCAGCACTATGGCTGCACCGACATGGGAATCCACCAGCTATTTTGATACCGCAACTAAAAATTTAATTTCATTCCAGTTATCGGTCACTCGCAGCGGTATGGGGCCACGAATTATATGCACGTCGCTGTCACCCTATCATTTACCCAACCAAGTAAAGTTAGGCGATAAAGATTCCATGCCTGGCTTTAGTTGCGATAACAATATTGCATTTTCTGCAGGAAGTTGGCGCACGGAAAAAGCCGACAAAGGCAACCTGAATTTTATTGTGCGCACCCAAACACTCGATCCGGAAGCTAACATTATTGATGAGACGACGACTTATACAATAGACCCGCAGGGGAATATCCTATCCTTGCAAATCAATAACCTGAAAAGCTTTACCGATTAACAATTATCAAATACTGCTTTTTTATTTTCGATATTGGGAACACGCAATGACACACAGCCAAACACCATTACTTGTTTTTATGCTGGCAGCAACCGCGACTGCGCTGGTGTTATCCGGCTGGCAACCTTATGACCGGGCCACCTGGTTTATGGAAGTATTGCCCGTGTTAATTGCGATTCCCATCCTTTGGGCAAGTTATAAAAAATTTCCATTAACCACATTGCTCTACTGGTGCATTTTTTTACACGGATTAATTCTAATTCTGGGTGGCGCTTATACCTATGCGCGTGTACCGGTTGGTTTTATGGTGCAGGAATGGTTTGATTTATCGCGCAACCCTTACGATAAACTCGGGCATTTTTTCCAAGGCTTTGCGCCTGCACTGGTTGCGCGGGAAATTCTGGTTCGCCATCAAATAGTAAAAGGCGCAAAAATGCTGGCTTTTATTATTGTGTGTGTTGTGTTGGCGATTAGCGCAACCTATGAGTTGATTGAATGGGCAGCAGCGTTAGCTATGGGGCAAGGAGCTGATGAATTCCTGGGCACCCAAGGCGACCAGTGGGATACCCAATCGGATATGTTTATGGCACTGATCGGCAGCCTGTGTGCCCTCGCCTTTTTTACCCGCTTGCACGATTCCCAATTGCGCAAGCTCGCTTGATCGCGCATCGCTAACTGCATATCAAAAGCGCCCTGCCGGAGTGACGGTATGGCGCTGACAATTGTCACCGCACACTGGTGACTTTCCTGCTGGCAGAACCGCTATTCCCGAACCAAACTGGTAATATTCTGTTTTCTGTTACACAGCATCTGCACGGATCCCTTATGGCCAACCATCCTGAACATTGCGCAGGTTCTATTTATTCAGCTAAATCCTGGGTTTGGCTGGTCTTTAGTCTCTGGTATTTTTTTCCTGTGTATTACATGCCGATGACACCGTTCGGCAAAACCCTGTTGGTCGGTGCGTATCTTTTATTTGTTTCGCTGTATTTATGGGCCATTACACTAAACGCCCAACAGGTGTGGAAACCCATACTTGGCATTTCGCTGCTCGCGCTGGCGATCACACCTTACACTCCGGGTTCAGGCACCTTTTTCTCTTACGTCGGATTTCTGGTTGGATTCTCGTACCGCACTAAAATTTGGTTAGCAGTTACCGCCTTCCTGACATTCATGATTATAGGAATGCACTTTTATTTTAAGTACCCGCTGCCCTATTTCGCATTTCCTGCACTCTCCGGTCTCATTACTATCGGGATCATCGGCTATGTTGAAAAATTGCGCTTGGAAGCTCGCATCAGCCAACAAAAAAGTTATCAGGAAATTGAACAGCTTGCGGTGATTGCCGAGCGCGAGCGTATTGCGCGCGACCTGCACGATATTCTTGGGCACACACTCTCAAGCATCGCCCTGAAAGCGGAATTGGCTGAAAAACTTTTATCGCAAGAAAAGCACGAACAGGTACAGCAACATTTATCTGAATTGCACCAAATTGCGCGCAATAGTTTGAGCCTCGTGCGCCAGACAGTATCCGGTTATAAACACCGTGGGCTTTCCGGTGAGGTAATGGAGCTGTGCGAAAAACTGCGGCAAAAAGGTTTTTTAGTGGATTTACAAGGTGATATTCCCCAGCTGACTCCGCGTGCAGAAACAGCACTTATTTTAGCCCTGACAGAACTGACCACTAATGTGTTGCGCCACAGCAATGGCAACCATTGCCAGATCGAATTCAGCCAACAGGGCGATAAAATTTTAGTCAGCATGCGCGACAACGGCGAAGTGAAAACGCTGGTTCCCGGCAACGGATTACAAGGCATACAAGAACGCCTGTATGCGCTGATGGGCGACTTGCAATCATCGGTTAACAAAGGTTGTGAATTTATCATCTCGTTACCGCGCAATGAGCTGCAACAGCAAGGGTCATAACACCATGAAAATATTATTAGCAGAAGATCAATCCATGGTGCGCGGAGCATTGGCTGCATTGCTCAGCATGGAAAATGGTTTTGAAATCACCCAAGCGGAAGATGGCGACCGCGCGTGGTTGCTGATGAAGCAACACAGCTACGATATTTTACTCACTGATATTGAAATGCCCGGCCGCTCCGGCCTTGAACTGGCGCAATGGGTACTGCAGCAAAAATTGCCGACCAAAACGATCATCATTACCACCTTTGGCCGTGCAGGTTATATCCGTCGCGCTATTGATATGGGCGTTGCAGGTTTTTTATTGAAAGATGCACCATCGGAACAATTGATTCAGGCCATTTACAAAGTCATGGATGGCAAGCGTGTGATTGATGGTGAACTGGCGATGATGGCGTTAGGTGAAAGTGATCCGCTCAACGATAAAGAACGGCGCGCACTGCGCCTGGCGGCGGAAGGAAAAACTACGGCAGAAATTGCCACTGTTTTGTGTTTGTCAGAAGGCACTGTGCGAAATTATCTCTCGGAGGCGATTGCAAAACTCCATGCGGTCAACCGCGTGGATGCCGCGCGTATCGCCCGCCAAAAGGGGTGGATTTAATATCCACACCCCAACTTCAATTGACCATTATTTACTTGACCATGCCTACACCTTAAGCATTTAATCACCCCCGCACATTAACAATAACAAGGGGAACCTGACATGCAGACTGAGACTATCCGGCAATTGCCGGAATACGCAGCGCTTACCCGCGCCCGCAAAAAAATTATGTGGCCTTTATCATTGGCTACGATCATCGCGTACTTCGCACTTATCCTGACCATCGCCTTCCATCCCACTACACTAGGCCAACCGATTGGTGACGGTGTTACCTCTATCGGCATGGTGCTGGGTTTAGGGGTCATTGTGTTTTGTTTGTTAATCACAGGCATCTATGTGTATTACGCAAACCGCGTGTTGGAACCGCTTACACAAGCCATCGTAAAAAAAGCAGGAGGCGCTTCGTGAAATACAACGCCCCTCTCGCACTGATTCTTTCGGCAATGACGACTTGCGCATGGGCGCAAGCGACTGGCTCAAGCAGCGTTAACGTCACCGCTGTTCTAATGTTTTTGGCGTTTGTCGCCGTGACGCTGGGTATTACTTACTGGGCTGCGCGCCGCACAAAAACCGCCAGCGATTTTTACGCCGCTGGTGGCGGTATTACCGGCTTTCAAAATGGGTTGGCGATTGCAGGCGATTATATGTCTGCTGCGTCTTTTCTCGGCATTGCCGGTTTGGTGTATACATCCGGTTTTGATGGTTTGATTTACGCGATCGGATTTTTAGTCGGTTGGCCAATTGTGTTGGTATTGATCGCCGAACCCTTGCGCAATTTAGGCAAATATACCTTTGCCGATGTTGCCTCTTTCCGTTTGCAACAAAAACCCATTCGCATACTCGCGGCAAGCGGCTCGCTCGTCACCGTGATTTTTTATTTGATCGCGCAAATGGTGGGCGCAGGAAAACTGATTGAATTGCTGTTTGGTTTGCCTTACGAAGTTGCCGTTATTATCGTCGGCGTGCTGATGACACTGTACGTTACCTTCGGCGGTATGATTGCAACCACTTGGGTGCAATTAATCAAAGCCATTTTATTATTGTCCGGCGCATCACTCATGGCGTTTTTGGTGATGTATCAATTCGGTTTCAGTTTTGAAAATTTATTCGCTGAAGCGGTAAAAGTCCACTCAAAAGCCAATGCCATCATGGCACCCGGCACGCTGGTCAGCGATCCTATTTCTGCTATCTCCCTCGGCATCGCCTTAATGTTCGGCACCGCTGGTTTGCCGCATATTTTGATGCGCTTCTTCACTGTGAAAGATGCCGTACAAGCGCGCCGCTCAGTGTTCTATGCAACCGGATTTATCGGTTACTTCTACATCCTCACATTTATTATCGGTTTTGGTGCGATTATTTTATTGCTCAAAAACCCCGCCTATTTTACTGATGGTGCTTTGATCGGTGGTGCCAACATGGCCGCTATTCATTTATCGCAAGCGCTGGGGGGCGATGTATTGCTCGGCTTTATTTCCGCCGTGGCGTTTGCGACTATTCTTGCGGTGGTATCGGGTTTAACGCTGGCAGGTTCAAGCGCAATCTCCCATGACCTTTATGCAACGCTGGTATTAAAAGGCGAGCGCGATGAGAAAAAAGAAATCCGTGCATCGCGTATCGCCACTATTTGTTTGGGCGTGATTGCGGTGTTGCTTGGCATTGTGTTTGAAAAACAAAATGTCGCCTTCATGGTTGGCCTTGCCTTCTGCGTTGCTGCCAGTGCTAACTTCCCTATTTTGTTGCTCAGCATGTATTGGCGCAAACTCACCACACGCGGTGCAGTGATTGGCGGCGGTTTGGGATTATTTACCGCCGTTGTGTTAGTTGTACTCGGCCCAACCGTGTGGGTAGATGCATTTGGATTTACCGAGGCGATATTCCCTTACAAATATCCCGCAATCTTTTCGGTGAGCATCGCCTTTATCGGCATCTGGTTTTTCTCTATCACCGATAAATCTGCAACTGCTGCAAGTGAACAAGCCGCATTTGATGCGCAATTTGTTCGCTCGCAAACCGGTATTGGTGCTGCGGAAGCGTCACAACATTAACGTGAAACTGTGAATGCATCCTGCAGGATGCATTCACACATTTATTGATAGACCACTTGGTCGCGGCCATTTAATTTCGCTTCGTACAGTGCCTTATCAACACGAGCAAGTAACACCTCCAAGGTGTCGCCGTCTCTGCGTGAGCTCACACCAGCTGATGCTGTAATTTTACCCGCAGGTGGAAACACATCGCCATTGATGGCCGAACGCAGACGCTCCGCAACGGTATAGGCATCGCGCGCCTCAATACCGCGAATCAAGACCAGAAACTCCTCCCCACCCCAGCGAATTAAATGACCATCGCTACGCAATGCGCCACTGACGCGCGCAGCAAATTGTTTCAATACGCTATCGCCAATCAAATGCCCATGGGTGTCGTTGATTAACTTGAAGTGGTCTATATCCAACATGATGATGCTACCGCGGCTTTCACTGCGCATAAAATCATCAAGCAGTTGCTGTCCACCCCAACGATTATATTGCTGCGTTAATGCATCGCGCTCGACCAAGCTATGCATGTGCGAGTTATCATTTTGCAACCGTTCTATTTGCAAGCGGGCGCGTTGCTGAAATGGCAATAAAACCAATAACAGCAAAATCACCAAACCGTAACTCATAAACATTTCCTGACCGCGCGGTGTCCAGAGCTCGTCTTGATGCGAAAGTAGATAGCTTAATATCGGAATGGCATTCAATCCCCACGCCAGTAGCATAAGTAGAAATGCCCTGCGCGGTGGCAACATGATCATCACCAGCACAATCAAAACAATAATCAGGGAAGATATAGGGGGGAATATATCGATGAGCAAAACATTAGGGGAATTGAATGCGCGCAAGCTGTAATGCCACGCGGGCAATGAAAGCGCGACAATACCGACACTCACCGCCGAATAGATGACAGACAAAATACTTCTAGGGCGATAGCGCAGCCAAATCACGAGCCCTATATTGATAAGTGCCGCAACAGGCGGCACCACTAAATCCATCAATTCCGGTTCTGGCTCGAGGTAGTGTAAGACACTTGTGGCTGACGCGATAAACGCCGTCAGCAAAAGCAGCGTGAGCACTCCACGATAAAACGCGCGCTCATCAATCGGTAGCTGTTGCATTTATTCCCTGTGTAAGCCGTTACCCTGCGACAGATGCGTGATTGCAAAGTACCGGGCACATGTTGAGTGAAGTGCCGTATCTTAAAGCTTCAAGGCAAAATGACAAGCGCTTGTCTATCGCTAATCGGACAAGTCCCTGTCCGATTCCACAGCAGTTATTAGAGCCCGCAGGGTGAAGGCAAAGCTGGATTTTGTTCTTGTACATGGTCTATATAGGTTACTTGCTTACCACGCAACTCACTGATTTTTGCTTCAACATCGGCAGTGCTCAGCGCTACGTCTTTTTGGAAGAATACCCAGTCAATATCCTCCTGATATTCACGCATTTCCGGTGAATCCACTGGGCCTAATGAACCGTCTGCGCCCTTGGGCATAAACCATAAATTGAAGTTGATCGACATAAAATCTTCCGGATACACCGCGCTGGTGTGCTCGGAAAATAACTCACCATCCACATAGTAAGTCACTTTGTTATCAGCCACGGTTAGCACCAATGTGCGCCAACCGGCGTAACTGCCTTCTTTGCGACTAAATTCATTTACTTTGGTCCAAGGCTCCAATTGGAATGTATCCCAAGTGGTAGTCCACATCGCCGGATTCACATTTTCACCCCAGCCACCGTTGGGCAAGTATTCAAAATCAGCTTCGCTGTAATTTTTATCCATTGGCGCTTTTAACGGACTGATGGTGTAGAAGGTTTGGATGACTTCATCACCATCGGGGCCATAGCTTGGCTCATCGCGGAAAAATACCCGCGCCGCATAGGTGCCTTCGCGATATTTACGTGCATGGCAGAATTGCGTGTGACGGGTTTTTTCGCCAGTGCCGTTAGTCACAGAACTCATGCGCACCGCGCCATTTTGGGTATCGGGAATATCGCTGTGGAATGACAAGCCTTCAGCTGACCAAGCCGCACCTTTGATTCCCGGATGGCCAGTTTCTGTGCGGGCTTTCCAGCCATTACCGTAAAAGGCATCGATGGTTTGATAATTGAAGTCGTCGAAAAAGACCTCCGTCACTGCTGCCTCTGCGCTGGATGCCGTCACACTTGCCGCAGTTGATGACACTGCAGGAGCGCTTACTTGCGCTTCCGGTTGCGGATCTTTACTGCAAGCGCCCAACCCAAGCCCCAGCGTTACCGTGCTGACCAATACCCCTATCTTTCTTCTTGTATTACTGGTTTTCATACTTAACCCTCTGTGATTTATGGTTAGCTCTCTGTGATTATTGTAAGAACGCGTGATGGTTGCGTTAAACAACAGTTTTACACAAAGGACAACGTTGTCCAAAAGAAAGACAGTAACCTTTACTCGGGGTTAACAAAAGTTGATGGAAAGTGAAATTGTCGTTTTCACCCTTTGGCTATCTGCACTGAAAATGCCGACGGTGGATTAAAACTCCGGCTGGCTGGATATAAATACTGGCTCACCAGTAACGGGATGGGTGAACGACAAATCCGTCGCATGCAGTAATAACCGGCTCGCCGCCTTGGCAAACTCCCCGGCGTAAAACTCGCAGCCAAGGATCGGGTGCCCTACCGCCTGCAAGTGCAGGCGCAATTGATGTGAGCGCCCGGTAATAGGATGCAGGAACACGCGTGTTGTCTGGGCCTTTTCATCGCGCGCGAGTACCTGGTATTCCGTTAATGATGGTTTGCCGGTTTGCTGGCAAATTTTGTATTTCGGCCCCTCGCCTGCGGCGATTGGCAAATCAATTACCCCTTTATCTTGCGCCATCAACCCCGCCACTACCGCGGTGTAATGCTTGCTGACACTGCGCGCCTGGAATTGCTTGCTGATATCAGACAACGCCCGCTTGTTGCGCGGAATCACCATTACGCCCGAGGTATCAAAATCCAGACGATGGACAATGCTCACCCCCGGGTAGTCCACCTCCAACCGGCTGATGACCGAATCGCGATTTTGCGGGTGCCGCCCCGGTACGCTGAGCAGGCGTGTGGGCTTATTAATCAGCAGAAAATCCTGCTCTTCTTGCAATACTGCAATCTGCCCTTCGCAGGGGGGAAGGATGAACAGCTGGTCAATGTCTGCTTGCATAAATGAAATAGATAATAGATAGACAAAAAATGAATAGCAGCATGATACCAGTAGAACGACAATATCCTTGCGCGTCATAACCTAAAGGAACAATCTTAGTCTGAAAGGATCGTTCACATCGGCACTACCTACTGCTATTTTGCCGCCGCAAAACTCGCCGGAACGGGGCTTTTCCTGTATCCTGCGCGCCTTATTTTTAGCCTACAGAGCCATTCCGTGGTGGCTTTTTACCCGATGTTTTTTTATTAAATGTTTTTATTACATGATAGGTATCTAACTTAATGTATATCTACGACGAGTACGACAACAGCATATTGCGCCAGCGCATCGCCCAATTCCGTGGACAAACGGAACGCTTTCTTGCAGGAGAGCTGCCGCCGGAACAATTTCTTCCTCTGCGTTTGCAGAACGGCCTTTACGTCCAACGTTTGGCTCCCATGCTGCGGATTAACGTGCCTTACGGCATGGTTAACTCCAAACAACTGCGTAAATTGGCTCATATTGCCCGTCATTACGACAAGGGCTACTGCCATGTCAGTACTCGCCAGAACATTCAATACAACTGGCCAGACTTAACTGAAGTGCCCGATATTTTGTCGGAACTGGCTGATGTCGGTATGCACGGCACCCAATCCAGCGGTAACTGCATTCGCAATACCACTTCGGATCAGTTTGCCGGTGTCGCTCCTGATGAAATCATCGACCCGCGCCCCTACTGCGAAATTATTCGCCAATGGTCAAGCTTCCACCCGGAATTCGCCTTCCTGCCGCGTAAATTCAAAATCGCAGTAACCGGCTCAAAGCAAGATCGCGCTGCGGTGCAAGTGCATGATATTGGCTTGCAGTTGGTATTGAACGATAAAGGCGAGGTCGGCTTTAAAGTGTATGTGGGTGGCGGTTTGGGCCGTACGCCGGTGATTGGTGTAGCCATACGCGATTATTTGCCCGAAGCCGATTTGCTGTCTTATCTGGAAGCGATTTTGCGCGTGTACAACCTGTATGGTCGCCGCGATAACAAATACAAAGCGCGTATCAAAATTTTGGTGCGTGCCTTAACGCCAGAAGTGTTCGCCCAAAAAGTGGAAGACGAATGGCAACATTTGAAAGACGGCAATAACAAACTGACGCAAGCAGAAATTGAGCGCGCGAAAAGTTTCTTCACTGCCCCCGCTTACGAAACCATCGATAATGCTGCTGCACAAGCGACTGTGGATGCCCAGGCAGCCGATAGCGTTGCCTTCAGTAAATGGCTACAACGCAATGTGCGTGAGCACAAAATTCCGGGTTACGCAGCAGTAACCTTATCGCTCAAGCCAACCGGTGTTGCACCCGGTGACATTACCGATAGCCAATTGGAAGTGATTGCCGACCTTGCTGACCAATTCAGTTTTGGTGAAGCACGCACCACACACGAACAAAATATTGTGTTGGCTGATGTGAAAAAAACCGAGCTGTTTGCACTCTGGCAAGCGTGTAAAGCTGCAGGTTTTGCGACACCCAATATCGGCACCATTACCGATATTATTTGCTGCCCCGGCGGCGATTTCTGCTCGCTGGCCAATGCAAAATCCATCCCGATTGCAGAAGCCATCCAGCGCCAATTTGAAGACTTGGATTATGTTTACGATCTGGGTGATATCGACCTGAACATTTCCGGTTGTATGAATGCCTGCGGCCATCACCATGTAGGCCACATCGGTATTTTAGGTGTGGATAAATCCGGTAAAGAATTCTATCAAGTGCAATTAGGCGGTAATGCGAGCAACGATGCCTCGCTCGGTGATGTACTCGGTCCATCCTTCGGCGCTGATGACATGCCCTCTGTGATTCAGAAAATCGTGGATGTTTACGTTGCTAACCGCACCGATGAAGAATTATTTATCGATACCTATCGCCGTATAGGCGCAGCTCCCTTCAAGGAGAAAGTTTATGCCAAAGCTAATTAAAGACGGCTCTATCGTCGAAAACACCTGGACATTGCTTGCCAAAGCAGAAGGCGATGCCGCAGCAGTAGAAGTACCTGCAGGGCAAGTAATCGTTCCTGCATCTGTATGGAATGCGCAAAAAGAACAATTGCAAAACCGTACTGATATCGGCGTGTGGTTGGATAGCGACGAAGGCGCAGAATTGATTGGTAATGATGCCAACCGTTTTGCGGTGATCGGAGTGAACTTTCCGCTGTTTATGGATGGCCGCGCATTTTCTACTGCACGCTTGTTACGTGAGCGCTATGGTTTTACCGGTGAATTGCGTGCAGTGGGTAATTTTATCCGCGACCAATTATGCTACTTGCGCCGCTGTGGTGTGAACGCCTTTGCGTTTGCAAATCCGGATGCGAACCTGGAAGAAGCTGTGAAATCACTTACTGATTTTCAGGAGTACTATCAAGCATCTGTTGACCAACCGCTGCCGCTATTTCGCCGCAGGGCTTAAGCGTTATCGAACGCGAAACAGCCAAATGATCGTTCAAGCAACGCCGCTGCGATAAAAACAGCGGCGTTTTTTATTGCGGTTTATGTCGCTTCTTTTGCGCAAGACGATTCTTTTGCACAAGTCGATTCCGGTGCAAAAAAAGTCAGTATGTTCTCAGCCTCTGCCAAAGTATCTTGCCTACCCAGCTCAATCAGCTCACAAATAAATTCGTTGGAAAACAATAAATAACTGGCGGCGGTTGCACCGCCACCTTTTGCTGTTGCACCAATAGCCCGCAAGAAAAAGCGCAAGCTTTTGGGCAGGTAACGAACATTACGCCCTGCGATTCCATCGATAGGCAAACTGGGTGAAATCGTCATGTTGTTCACAGGGCGCAAATAAATACCATTTTCTTTCAGCGTTTCATCAGGGATCAATTTCAATAGATCATTCATACGCTGCATATGCTCCAGATCACCTTCAAGCGCATCCACAAACGCACTATTAAATAAATGCCCGACGATTTGCCCCATAGATGGAGAATGGCGATGAGGCACCCGGCGATTCGCTTTTGCAGAACTACGGTTACCACTCACGCCAACAACAAATAAAGATTCTGCACCAAGATGTAGTGCCGAACTCAAGGGGGCAAGTTGACGCAACGCGCCATCGCCAAAATATTCACGGTTAATCCGCACAGCAGGAAAAATAGTGGGAATGGCCGATGATGCAAGCAAATGCTCCAAACGCAATTGGGTTGCCACTCCGCTGCGTCTGTAGCGCGACCACCCGTGCAAATCAGGATGCCCCTGAAAAAAACTAACTGAATGCCCCGATGTATATCCCATCGCCGATACACTCACTGCCAGTAATTTTCCACTGTCGATTGTTGGCTGGATATTTTCAAAGCGGATTTTAGACCCTAACAAATTCCATAAAGGCCCATTATCCAGCAATGATAAAGGCCGACGGCGACCAATACCTTCATTGAATAACGACAAACCTACGTACGCCAAACCTTTGAATATATCGCTCCAACCATGCAAATACACCTGGCCTATATCCAGATTTTTCCACATGTGTGCGAGGGCATTGGCGGCTGATTTAAAATTGCCATTGTGCGCAGCAATCGCCAAGGCATTGATGGCACCGGCAGAAGTTCCACAAATAATCGGAAATGGATTTTCACAATCGTCAGGCAATATTTCTGCAAGCGCCTGAAGTACGCCCACCTGATAAGCGGCGCGCGCACCACCACCGGATAAGATAAGAGCTGTTTTCATAAATGCGGCAAGCGTTCCAAACAGCGAATAAACATTATTCTGGTTTGACTAACAATAACGAACCATCAACAGCAACAACACAAGCGCGCTGACCGGGATCGATGGTTTGAGTGTACCCAGCATCCAGGCGTGCCGCCCAATCAATACCTGAATAACTGACACTTCCCTGATCACGCGTAATAGAGTGGGTTACGGGCAAAATTTTTCCGATCATGTCGCTACTCGTATCGCGACCTGAGCCTGCATTCTGGAATTTTTTTAATGGTTTCCATAACAGCACAGCTGCTATTGCAGAGAGCAATCCAACGCTGAGCACTTGTAACTCCCAACCGGTGATCGCACCCAGCGAAACCAATACTCCTGTTAAAAAACAGCCAAGTGCGAGAAATAATAAAGGTCCACTCATACCGAGTACACCTAACTCCAGCACAAGACAGACACCGGCAATCGAATAAAGAAGAAAATCCTGATTTTGAATAAAGTAATCAACCAACCCACTCATATTAATCCCCTCACCTTCACGCGCGCGGTGCGTGCGTGAGGTTGACCGCAGAAGACACTGCCATTGCCTGTGCAACAGTACTTACAATGTTTTCACTGGTTTTCCCATCCGATAACACCACAGTACTCTCATGTGCAATCGCTTTGTGTGCGGCAATAGCACCCTGTGCGAGGTTTAACATAACGGCTTTTTGCCCTTCTTCTGTAGCCGCGGATTTCCCAATTGTGGTCAAGGCTTCTGCTTCTGCAATAGCCACTAAACGAATGGCTTCCGCTTTGCCTGCCGCTTCAAGAATTTGTGCTTCTTTGCTCGCCTCTGCGGCAAGAACTTGCTCTGCCTTTGCAGCTTCTGCATCCAGTACACGCGCTTGCTTTTGACCTTCTGCGGTGGTGATGGCCGCAATTTTTTCACCTTCCGCGGTCAGAATTGCAGAGCGTTTTTGACGTTCTGCCGTCATTTGTTTTTCCATGTCTTCTTTAATTGACGGTGGAATAGCAATTTCCAACAACTCAAAACGCAATACAATCAAACCCCAAGGCTGGGTTGCCGATTGCATAGCGTCCTGAATTTTTGCGTTGATTGCTGAGCGATTCTGGAAACAGTCATCCAATTCCATTGAGCCGATTGCATTACGCATAGAGGTCATTGCTAGTTGTGTGCAAGCGAGTTTGTAATCGGTGATATTGTTGGTTGCGGCGGCCGCATCAATCACTTTAATAAACAACACACCATCGATCATGATGGCAATGTTATCTTTGGTAATTGCCGACTGTTGGGGAATTAATAATGTCTGCTCTTTTAAGTTGCGATCCGCCTCGACAGACTCAACAAACGGCACGATAAAATTTAATCCTGAACTTAAGGTTTTGGTGTACTTACCAAAACGATAAATAACATAGCCTCTGTTCTGGGGTACAAAGTGAATGCCTTTTTTTAAGGTATAAAGCAACACCACTGCAATCCAAAATGCAGGACTGGTAACAATCCCCAAGAGAATTTCCATACTATTTTCCTATTAGTTAACGGCAGATTGCGTACGTTATTGTTGTTTGGTTATTGTTGTTTGGTTTTTGCTATTTCCTGATCGCGCAATTCACGGCGCAAAATTTTACCGACATTTGTTTTCGGTAACTCTTTACGGAACTCTATGAGATGAGGCACTTTGTAAGCAGTCAGTGTTCCTTTGGCAAACTTACGCACATCATCGACGCTTAAGTTTTCATTGGCGGTGACGATAAAAGCTTTTACCGTTTCACTACCTTCACCATCAGGAACACCGATTACCGCAACTTCTACAATATCCGGGTGAGCGCTTAATGCATCTTCAACTTCATTAGGAAACACCTTAAATCCGCTGACGTTGATCATGTCTTTTTTACGGTCAACAATTTTGATGTAGCCGTCGGGCTGCAACTGTGCAATATCACCGGTTTTAAACCAGCCCTCCGCATCCATTACCTCTGCAGTTGCTTCAGGACGCTGCCAATAACCTTTCATCACTTGCGGGCCACGCACACATAACTCACCCGATTCGCCCGCTGGCAAACTGGTGCCTGCATCGTCAACCACTTTGCACTCAGTATCAATCAACGGTAAACCTACTGTTCCGTATTGCACACTCTCAAGTGGATTATTGGAAACTACTGGCGATGTTTCCGTCAAACCATAACCTTCGCTGATAGGTGCTTTGGTCAACTCAGTCCAGTTTTTGGTTGTCTCTGCAGTTAGCGCCATGCCACCAGAACAGGTGAGCCGCAAATGACTGAAATCCAATTGCCGAAAATCACTATTGCGTAACAGCGCATTAAATAACGTATTCAAACCAACAAAAAACGTAAATGGTTTTCCCTTAAGGGTTTTGACGAAAGCGGGAATATCACGCGGATTAGGAATCAACAGACTATGATTGCCCAACGCAACAGCAGAGGTGCAATGAATCGTAAATGAGTAAATGTGATACAGCGGTAGCGGAGCAACATAAAGCTCTTGCGATGGGCGGAATACATTTTTCATCCGCTCATTTAATTGGGCCATATTGGCCACAAGATTGCGATGCGTAAGCATTGCTCCCTTCGCAACGCCGGTAGTGCCGCCGGTATACTGTAAAACGGCAATATCATCAGGTGACTGGCTGACTGTTTTTGCAGGCCCGGTAGCTAATGCCAGCGCTTTATTGAACGCAATTTGTTTAGGAAAATAAAAAGGAGGAACCATTTTTTTAACATGCTTGACTACAAAATTGACCAGCATGCGTTTGAATGGTTTATGTAAGTCTGCAAGTTCTGTCACTATGACTTGTTCAACACCTGTTTCAGCGATAATGGCCGCCGCATTTTTGGCGATATTTGCCAATACCACTAATGCTTTTGCACCCGAGTCATTGAGCTGATGTTTTATTTCGTGAGGGGTGTAAAGTGGATTGGTATTTACCACCACCATACCCGCACGTAACGCGCCGAATACCACAACGGGATATTGCAAAATGTTGGGCAGCTGCACCGCAATCCGGTCACCGGGTTTCAATTGGGTGAATTGTTGAAGATAAGCCGCAAAACGCGCAGACAACTGATCCAACTCAGCGTAAGTCAATGTGTGATCCATGCAAGTAAATGCACTCTTGTCAGCGAATTTTTTACAGGATTCCGAAAACACATCAGTAAGAGTTCTGTTGTAATTCAGTGACATTGAAAAGTCTCCACTATTGTTATTGTGCAATATTAAAAATTATCGCCAGCAAGAGTCATTAGATTACCTGCACCTGACTCTATCGCCTTCACCAAACTGAGTGTGCGCGGCAAGATGCGCGCGAAATAAAAATGAGCCGTTGCTACTTTTGCGTGATAAAACCCTGCATCAGCCACAGGCTCTGTTAATTGCTGTACGGCTACGCGCTCCGCTTTGAGCCACAAAAATGCCAGCACAAGATAGCCCGAATACATTAGATAATCTACCGCAGCAGCACCTATCTCATCCGGATTCACCTGTGCACGCGCACCTATCATTTGATTTATTGTTTGCCACTCTAAGCTGAGTGTAGCTAATTGTTCCGCATGTGCAGCCAATTGATCATCGCCATTACACGAGAGACAGAGGCGATTAATCTCATCAGTCAGTGTTTCAATGCCTTGCCCGCCGCCCAAAATTTTACGCGCCAGTAAATCCAATGCCTGAATGCCCGTAGTTCCTTCATAAAGTGTTGCAATACGGCAATCACGCAGGTTTTGTTCAAGCCCCCACTCACGGATATACCCATGCCCCCCCAAACATTGGAGGGCAAGGTTAGCTGACTCAAACCCTGCTTCGGTACTGAATGCTTTCACGATGGGAGTCAGCAACCCTAAAAGATCGGCCGCTTTTTGCCGCTCCTCAGCACTGGCGGCATGCTGGCTGAGATCCATCGTGATACTGGCAAAATACCCCAGCATACGCAGCCCTTCCACCAAGGATTTCTGGGTAAACAACATACGGCGCACATCAGGATGAACAATGATTGGATCTGCCTCCGCTTGCGGGTTCTTGACGCCACTCAGGGAGCGCATTTGCAAGCGTTCGCGGGCATAGCGACGAGCGACTTGGTATCCAAGCTCCGCATGGGCGAGCCCCTGCAAGCCCGAGCCAATACGCGCCAAATTCATGAAAGTGAACATATGGTTGAGGCCTTTGTTCACCTCTCCCAACAACCAGCCTTGCGCGCCATCAAAATTCAATAAGCAGGTCGCATTGCCGTGAATGCCCATTTTGGCTTCAAGCGCACCACAACTGACGGCATTGCTCTCCGTGACCGAACCATCATCAGATGTCAGCATTTTGGGGACAATAAATAAAGAGATGCCTCTGGTTCCCGTCGGTGCATCCGGAAGTCTGGCGAGGACAATATGGATGATATTGTCGGTGAGATCATGATCGCCGGATGAGATAAAAATCTTGGTGCCCGTAATGCGGTAGCTACCATCCTGCTGAGGTACTGCGCGCGTGCGCAACAAACCTAAATCACTGCCCGCATGAGCTTCTGTCAAACACATGGTTCCTGTCCAGCGGCCGGAAATTAATGACGGCAAGTAGCGCTGTTTTTGTTCATCAGTACCATGGGTTTCGATGGTATGCATGGCCCCCTGGGAAAGACCGGCATACATTCCCCACGCCCAGTTAGGCGTGCCCATAATCTCGCTGAGGATCACCCCCAATGATTGCGGTAGCCCCTGACCACCATAGGCCAACGCCCGCGATAAACTTGGCCAGCCAGCTGAACAATAATCCGCATAGGCTTCTTTGAAGCCCGGCGGAGTGTTAACAACACCGCCGTTCATCTCGCAACCTATCTCATCGCCGACAGCCCTCAAGGGAGCGATGACCTCTTCGGCAAATCTGGCCGCTTCGTCAAACAGTGCATTGACTAGGCCTTGGTCGAGAGAACCCTGGCCTATAGCCCGGCAGTGATGGGAATAATCGAATAATTCAAACAGGGTGAAATCAATATCGCGCAACGGGGTTTTATAAGTATTCATCCTTAATCACCCGGCAACAGCCATTGAGATGTGAGTAATATAAAAGCAACAAATTGTGCAGTTTGTCGCTTTGGCGAGTTATCTTGTTATGTTTGCCATCTTGGCAGATATAAGCGTTATGTCAAATAGTTGCATTTTTCAGCCATTCGAGAACGGAAAGTTTGGTGCATCAAGCACAATCTGCGATGCCTAGCTATCAAGACCTGCTAGCAAATGCAGCAATTGCGCAGTGACGGCGGCTGTAAATCCCCAAATCTCATACCCTTGATAATGATAAGCCGGCGCTTCAAATACTCTACCATGCCGCTCAAACCTATCCATCCTGACTTGGATACCACGACGAAAATCTGCCAGCGGAACCATAAAAATACTGTCCAACTCTGCTTCACATGGACTCAGCGCGAATGAGTGATCAAAACTGGCGATAAATGGCGTTACCGGTGTACCGGCGCGCGTATGAAGCTGCGGAAGACAACCCAACAAACGGGTTTCTGATGCGGGCAAGCCAATTTCTTCACAAGTCTCACGCAGGGCGGTGACGGATAAATCCCGATCACCGGGCTCCCACATACCGCCAGGAAAGCAGACTTCTCCCGGGTGATTACGCAAATGCATGGCTCGCTTGGTGTAAAGGATAGATGGGCTTTCGCCTCGACTAATCAGGATCAGCACCGCCGCCTGGGGAATATCTATGGCAGCTTGGGGGGTGGGATGTAACTTCTGTGCAAGAACATCAAACATCATTGCACCTACCGGGCTTATCGTTGCACCACTGAACTGAATTTAACTGGTCTGGGTTTAACTACTTGGTTTAACTACTTGGCTTAACTGGACTGGACTTGGAAATCGGCCAAACGCCACACATCAAATGCAGGCTCTTCATAAGGATGTGCCGCACGCAATGCAAGTACTGCCTGTTGAATGTAGTCGTCAGCACAGACCATTTCAACCCGATATTCAGGTAGACGTTCCAGCGTGTTGAGTTGCCCTATATGTGGGGATGAACCATCCAGGGGACGAAATTGCCCTTGTCCGCAGACTTGCCAACAGCATTGGTCGTAGTTGCCGATACGGCCGGCACCAGCGGCAAACACTGCCGCTTTTACCAGCTCAAGGTGAGGTTCAGGGACAAAGAAGACCAGTTTGTACATCTACTCTGCCCCATCATTTTGATAATAAAAATTAAATTACCCGCACCGCTATCACGTGCTCGACTTTGGTCAGCGCATCAACCACTGCGGGTGACGCTACTTGCTCCACATCGATAATATTGTAAGCAACATCACCGCGGCTTTTGTTAACCATATCGATCACGTTGACTTTGTGGTCGGCCAATACAGACAGCACATGGCCCAACACACCCGACACATTCTCATTCGAGAAAGTAATGCGTGAACCTATGCCTTGATTGCGATCCATTGCCACTGCCGGGAAATTGACCGAATTTTTGATGTTGCCATTTTCAAGATAATCTACCAATTGATCTGCCGCCATGATCGCGCAGTTCTCTTCCGCTTCTTCGGTGCTCGCACCTATGTGCGGCATCGCCAATACATCCGGGCGGTTCAACAAAATCGGCTCAGGGAAATCGCAAATGTATTTACCCAAGTGCCCTGCATTCAGACTTTCGACGACTGCGTGTGCATCCACAATAGCTTCGCGTGCAAAATTCAACAGCACTGCACCTTTCTTACACACTTTTAATGTATCGGCATTGATAAGGTGTTTGGTTTGCGGAATAGCTGGTACATGCAAGGTGATGAAATCAGAACGCGCCAGCAGCGATTGCAGGTTCTCCATACGACCAACCTGATTTGGCAAACGCCACGCCGCTTCAACGGATAATGCCGGGTCAAAACCAACAACATTCATACCTAACGCAAGTGCGGCATCGGCAATCAATGAACCAATCGCACCCAAACCAACGATACCCAGGGTTTTACCCTGAATTTCCATACCGGCAAAATTGGATTTTTCTTTTTCCAACAACTTAGACATTTCGTCGGCATCAGTCATGTGTGTCAAACCATTCACATACTGCATACCCGACACAATTCCACGTGAGCCGAGCAACATACCGGCAAGCACCAATTCTTTCACCGCGTTCGCATTGGCACCGGGAGAATTGAATACCACTACACCTTTTTTGGTGTACTCCTCGACTGGCACATTGTTGGTACCCGCACCTGCACGCGCAACGGCTTTTACGGATTCGGGCAGCGGCTCGCCGTGTAATTTGTGGCTGCGCAGGATGTAGGCATCCGGTGCACCAATATCGCTGGCGACTTCGTATTTTTCGCGCGGAAAACGGTTTAAGCCTTTTACTGAAATAGCGTTGTAGGTTTTTATTTTAAACATGGTCTCTTCCTCAAGTCGGCGAACAAAAAGGCCGTGTAAAAACACGGCCTGATTCGATCAATATCAATGTATCAAGCAGCGGTGGCTTCGTTGTAAGCCCAGGTCAGCCAGGGCAGCACTGCTTCAAGATCGGCGGTATCAACAGTAGCACCACACCAGATACGCAAGCCCGGTGGTGCATCGCGGTATGCACCAATGTCATAGGCAACACCTTCTTTATCGAGCAGCTTGATCATGGCTTTTACCTGATCCGGTGTTGCTTTCAAGGTGAAGCATACAGACGTGTTTGACAGGGTTTCCGGCGTTTGCGCCAGGAAATCAATCCAATCATTCGCTGCGACAAATTTTTTCAATACATCCAAATTGGCATTGGAACGGGCGATAGTTTCTTTAACGCCGCCGATTGCACGCACCCAATCCAGCGCATCCAGATAATCGGCCACTGCCAACATAGAAGGTGTATTAATGGTATCGCCTTTAAAAATACCTTCTTGCAATTTACCGCCGCTGGTCATGCGGAACAGTTTTGGCATTGGCCAGCTTGGCTTATACGTTTCCAAACGCTCAACAGCACGCGGGCTCAAAATCAACATGCCGTGCGCACCTTCACCGCCCAACACTTTCTGCCAGCTGTAGGTAACAACGTCGAGTTTGTCCCAAGGCATGTCCATCGCAAATACAGCAGAGGTTGCATCACAGATGGTCAAACCTTTGCGATCAGCAGGAATCCAGTCACCGTTAGGCACTTTCACGCCCGAGGTCGTACCGTTCCAGGTGAAGATAACGTCGTTATCGAAATTCACTTTAGACAAATCAGGTAGCAAACCGTAATCCGCTTCGTGCGCATTTACCGTTAACTTTAATTCTTTGGTGGCATCGCTCAGCCAGCCTTTCCCGAAGGATTCCCATTGCAGAATATCCACTCCGCGTTGGCCGAGCAGCGACCACATGGCCATCTCTACTGCGCCAGTGTCAGAGCCAGGAACAACACCAACACGGTAGCCCTCCGGCAAACCAAGCAACTCCGCAGTATCTTCACATGCGCGTTGCAATGCCGCTTTACCGATAGTGGAACGGTGCGAGCGCCCCAAAGTAGATACATCTAATTGATCCAAACTGTAACCGGGGCGCTTGCTGCAAGGACCAGACGAAAAGTTGGGATTGCGGGGTTTTACTGCTGGCTTCATGGTAATCCTCTAGCTGACAGGAAAAGCGGGCCGCCAGTTGACTGACAGTGCCCGCCACACAGGGCTCGCCTTGGATGCTCACTAAGGCAAACCCGGAAAAATCGGGGTGCCGATTATGCCAGCTACGCATCAAATAACCTAGCCAGCAACAAGCTAATCGCCCGTAAAAAGCGCACCACACAAGGATCGGAAGGCAAAAAAAAGCCTTCTGGAATCCAGAAGGCGCAGGGAGACGTCGATGCATCAACCAGACATCGACGGTGAGAGACCATTAACCATTTGCGCTCCCCAGACTGCACTCCGGGAAAGTACGCGTGATCAATGATTAATAATGTAAGCTCTAATGACAGCGCTGTCAAATAATTTCAATACGCCTTTAGAACATTTATTAGTCAGCCTTCACCCAATAGCGAAAAAACACCCATGAAACGGGTTAACGAATCTGGCGCTCTCCGCTACCGTGTCAGTGTGAGAATGCACAATAATCTGCATAAATCATTCTTTAGCTTCTGCACACCCAATAAGGAACTGGACATGTCTATCACCACTATCGTCTTTTTTGGCCTGCTCGCCTTTTTTACCTGGCGCGGCTACAGGAAAGGATTTATTGGATCTATCACTCGTATTTTGGGCTGGATAGTGGCCTACCCTGCGGCAATTGTATTTACCAAGCCTGTTGCGGGGCTGCTGGTACAGCACACAGCGCTGGATGGACTGATTGTGTATTTCATCGCCGGAGCCAGTATTTTTTTAATCGTCAGTCTGGCGGTAAGTGTGTTATTAGGGGGTATTGCACGTTTGATTCCCGAAAGCGAAGCCATCAACGCGGGCTCTAAAATCGGTGGTGCCAGTGTCGGGGTATTGATGGGGGCATTGGTTGGTTTATTAGCTGTTTATCTTCTCGGGCTGGTGCTCACACCCAAAGCACAGGTACTCCCTGTACAGCAATTAGATGGCGATACAGACTATTCGTCTGCTACCGATGCAGCGCCACACATGAATAATCAAACAGCGGCAAATAATGTTCCGCGCATTCAGGATCTTGCCCAACATAATGATTCGTTTATTGAAGCCAGTGCCAAGAAATTAATTGGTTCGGCAGCGGCCACTGCCGTGGATTTGGCTCTGCACGACCAAACCACAACACAAATTACCAAAGCCTTTGTACAAGACCCACAATCCATGCTCTCGCATGTTCAGCAAGTGGCCAATAATGGACAAATGAAAAATCTCATTGCCGATGAGAAAATCCAATCCATTCTTACCACGGGCGATACTCACGCACTTATGCGCGACCCGGGCTTCAAAGAAATGATGAGCAATCCCAGTGTACAGGCACTCTTGTCGCAGTCTGATGTCACCAGCGATGAAGGTTCAGAAGCGGCAGCAGAAAAAATGGTGGCCGCTTGGAGGCGTGCGCAGATGATTAAACATGACCCGCGTGTTATCGCAATCATCAACGACCCTGAGTTTCAACAGCAACTGAACTCAAACAACAAGTTGCCTTTACTGGCGAACCCGAAACTCAACCAATTAGCCACCATTATTTTCGATAACAATACTATCGCCGCAAATGGTATGGGTAGTTATGAAATACAGGATGTAAACGAAAATACGCCTTCAACAACGACAAGCGGTACCGAAGAAGAAAAAAAGCCGGCAACCACTATTTATCGATGGACTGACGATAAAGGGCAAGTCCACTATTCAGACAAGCCCAAATAACTCAATACACTTTCGGCTCACCTTCTGGCCGCGTTTTAAAACGTGGCTGCGCCCAAAGATATTGCTCCGGGTGCTTTAAAATTTCCTGCTCAAAATATTCATTAATGCGACGAGTATCTGCCAGTTCATCACCGGTTGGATAATCCTCAAACGGGGGATGGATCACCACTTGATACCCTTTGTTATCGTCAAGGCGATACTGTGAGAAAGGAATAATTTTGGCGCGCCCCATACGCGCAAATTGGGCGGTCGCCGTGACAGTGGCTGCAGGCACGCCAAAAAAAGGAACAAAAACAGATACCTTTGCCCCAAGATCACGGTCAGGCGCATACCAAATCATGCGCCCTTTGCGCAGCTGCGAAATCATCGCGCGCACATTGTCACGCGCAAACGCTATCCCGCCTGGCGCATAAGCTTCGCGCCGCACTTTTTGTACGTAGTCAAAGACGGGATTTTTATGCGGGGTATACATGCCATCGTAATTGACATAAATACCCAGCATTGCACTGCCAATGTCCAGCGTCGTGAAATGTAAACTGAGCAACATGGCCCCCTGCCCTTCCGCATTTGCTTTCTCTACATGTTCAACACCGGTGATGGTAAATAATTTGCGCAACCGGGACTTAGCCCAGAAAAACCCAATGCCTGTTTCAAACATGGCGATTGCGGTTGATTCAATATTTTTTCTCAACAGGGTTTCAATTTCTTCTGCAGACTTTTCCGGAAAACATAACTGCAAATTGATGCGTGCCATATTCACACGCTTTTTATTCAGATTTAACAAAGGTGCCAAGCTGCGCGCCATAGACATCTGCCAGGAATAAGGCAATTGCGCAATGAAAAACCAAATACCTATACCGATCCATGTCAGCCAATGGCGTGGTGAAAGCAGTGCTGTAGGAAAATGAGCTGATGCCATAGTAATTACAAAAATTTGAATGTAGATGTGATTATAACGATCCGGACAATGCGCGCCTAACAGAAAAACCATCAGGCGCAAACACGAGCAATGAGGGGGGGCAAACGTTAAAACGAATAAACCAGATTGATAAAGGTAGTCGTATCAGTTTTTTCTTTACCCGGCGCTACGTCAGTATCGTTAGCAACCGTAAAACCGACTTTCATTTTCATACTGCCGTTAATAGACGTCGCCAATGAAGTTTCACTGACGGTACGGGTATTGTCCGCACCGGATTCAACACTGACCGTTTGTTTAAATTCTGCATTGTCGGTGATTTTCCACTCCAGTGCAGTTGCCGCACGCAGGATTGCACCGCTCTCGTTGCTGATGGTATCGGGCAGGTTTTCATCCGCACTTTCGATCACTTTTTCGCCTTCAAAATAACCGGGACCCGCTTCCACAAACCAATTAAATCGAGGGCTCGAATACAACCAATCACCATAACCGAGCGCCAGGGTCGTATAGGTGCGATAGGCACCAAACTTGTCATCGGTGTAAGAGCCAAAACCAAAGAGATAGGATTTTTCTACGCCCAATAAATAAGCAAATTTTGCTGAACCAAAATATTTTTCAGCCGTTTTTTCTGTGTTACTGGTGCCATCATCCTGAGAGACTTCATCCTCTTTGAACAGCGAGTTGAATACGTATTGATTTTCCCACTTTTCCAGATTTTGTTTGGCATCTACTTTAAATTGGATGCTGGTCGTTTCCGTGTTGCCCGAGGTTGCGATTGCCCCCACATCCACTTCGACATCCCAAGGCTGCTTTTTTTCATCGGCATAGCTGGCAGTCGCCAGAGCAGTCATCGTCAGTAGTAGCGTCAATTTATGCATAATATGTCCTGTTACGTCTTCATTTGGAGAGCCGAACCATAACATAGAAAAGCTGACTGCCAAATGAAAACGACCGGCGCAAAGGCCGGTCGTCAGTATCAAGACAGGAAGATCCTAGTCGCGCAACAAGCAGTTCAACTCATCCACAACTTCTGCCCAGTCAGAGTAATCCTGACGGGCTTCACGCAGGAATGCCGCTTGTTCGGCAGTCCAAAAGGAGGCACCGGCCAAAGGCTCGGCTTGGGGTAGCGGGCGATGCTTTTCAATAAAAGCCTCTATCGCAGCGGGAGAATTAGGCAGGCCTAGCTTGGCAAAGAGATCACTCAGTGTGTAAAACATGCAGCCCTCCTGTGATGTGATGGAACCACGAGCGGTCTACGCGGTTCCGATACTTAGAATAACGTCAACAACGACGTCTTTCCTAGCTTAATTTTTAAGCACCTTTTTCATGGATTCAACTTTCATCGATTCAATCTGATCATCTTTTTGCTGCCACAGTTCATTTACCCATTGCTGGAACTGTGTGCGAAATTGCGCATCTTCGCTGTAATCCCCAATTAACTCCGCAGGGATAGGACGCTGGCGGATATGTACCTTGATTTGCTTGACCCGCCCACAGGCATAATCCCAATAGGTGGGAATACCTTCCGGGTAGAGAATGGTGACATCCAATAAACGATGCAATTGGCCATCCATTGCCGCCAGGGTAAACGCCAAACCACCCGCTCTGGGCATCAATAAATGACGATAGGGGGATTGCTGCTGTTGATGTTTTTCAGGCGTAAACCTTGTGCCTTCCATAAAGTTAATAATCGTTACCGGATGATGGCGGAAACGCTCGCAGGCCTTACGGGTCTGTTCAACATCTTTTCCTTTAAGCTCTGGGTGCCGCGCCAGCTTGGCTTTGGAGTAACGGCGCATGTAAGGAAAGTCCAGCCCCCAGAGCGCCAAACCCAACACCGGCACCCAGAGTAAGCTCTGCTTGAAGAAAAACTTCACGCCTGGAATGCGGGCATTAAACGCACGCACCAGCACCAATATATCCGTCCAGGATTGATGGTTAGCAACCAGCATATACCACTCATCCCGGCTCAAATCGCCTAGCCCTTCTACCTCAACCCGAGTGGGTAAGGTATAGCCCTGCTGCCATGTATTGAAAATAATCCAGAGGTTGGAAATCGCATCCAATAGCCGGTCAATAGCACGCCTTAGCGCTGGCACAGGTAGCAATAGTTTGACCAGTGCAAAAAACACCACAGGCACGGCAACCATGCTGATAGTGATCGAAAAAATGGCGGTGAGCAAAACGCCACGCAAATTATTCAGTAAACCCATCGACTTAACCTGTGAACTCGCACATGACCCCAGTGTCATAAAGATGCGCCATAACAACTGCACATTTTTGTGTATTCCCAAGCCTAGTTCAACCCAATGACAACTCAAGGCCGCTACGCCAAGCCCCCTTTCAAGGAACAGCTCGATGAAAATTTTTTGGAAAGAAAACCGTACATTTTTCGTTTTTTTGTTACTGATGTTTTGCTTTCGCAGCGCAATTGCCGATTGGAATGATGTGCCCAGCGGCTCTATGAAACCCACCTTGATTGAGGGCGACAGGATCAGTGTCAACAAGATGGCCTATGACTTGCGCATCCCATTCACTACCGTTTCGCTGTATAAAATTGCCGATCCTGCGCGCGGTGATATTGCTGTTTTTGAATCCAAAGCCGCAGGCAAGCGCTTGGTAAAACGTGTGATTGGTGTACCCGGCGATACCGTTGCCATGAAAAACAACCGTCTTTTCATCAACGGCGAGGCCGTCAATTATCAGCCTCTGATGCTGGGCGACCAGTTGGAGCAGCTGCCGGGCAAAACCCATTTACTGCGAACCGATACAACCACATCATCTTTCGCCAGTTTTGATGCGGTTACCGTCCCTGCTGACCACTATTTAATGCTTGGCGATAATCGCGACCACAGTGCGGATTCGCGCGTTATTGGGTTCGTGCCACGCAGTGAATTTGTAGGCCGTTCGCGCGGGGTAGTATTGTCATTGGACTACGACAATTACTTTTTACCCCGCAGTGACCGTTTTTTAAAAGACTTAAAATAACGTACCTTGTACCCGGCGCGATTATTCCCTGAAATAATCGCGCACTTCCTGCCAATTGTTTACGCGCACATCAGCTGGTTCGAGCAGATTGTGCGGAGCCGAAAACAAAATTCCCTGCCCTACAAATCCATCAAAATGACGCGAGCTATCGTCGATCAGAAAATCCGCTTGCACCACATTTTTCTTGCCGCAAAAAATAAAATTCATCGGCGATAAAAAAGGTAAGTATTTGCGCAGCCATTCGTACTTGGGCGTAAACGAAGTTGGATGCTCCATCGCGGCCGTGGCAATCAAAATATCATAACGCTCATGTAATTCAGCGATAACCTCGATAGCATGTGGATAAGGCGGTATTTCTTCAAAAAATGCAGGAATGTCAGGGTAAGCACGCACGCGAGCCTGATGTTCTTCGGGCACCATGTGATAAATCTTTTTGCCACGCAAATCGGCTTTGGTGAGATTTTGCTGAAACTCGGTGTTGTACCAGTCAAGATGACGAGCCATGGTATCGCAGATAGTCTCGTCCATATCAATCGCAATTCGTTTACGCATTACCAATCCTTAATCGATAAAAGGAAAAATGTAGTAAAAATTAGCGTCAAAAAAAATCCCCGCTCAAGGCGGGGATTTTATAACGACTTAAAAGTTGGTTTGCACCAGCGGTGTCGTTTCTGCATCGTAATCAACTGACTTCAAACCGAAACCGAACAAACGCAAAAATTCGGTTTTGTAGCCTTCAAAATCGGTCAACTCAAACAAGTTTTCTTCGGTGACTTGATCCCAGATTTCTTCCACTTTGCGCTGCACCGATGAGTCGAGTTCCAACTCGTCTACACGGTAGCGGTTGGCATCATCCAAACGTGGATTATCGGAATACAAACATTCTTTGAACAAACGTTGGATTTGTTCGATACAACCTTCATGAGTGCCCTGTGCTTTCATCACTTTAAACAGGATGGCCAAATACAACGGCATGACCGGAATAGCAGAGCTTGCCTGGGTCACCACCGCTTTCAATACCGCAACACGTGCATTGCCACCGTGTTTGGCACTGAGGGTTTTGGCGGCGCGATCCAAATCTTCTTTGGCTTTACCGATGGTCGCTTTGCCGTAGATTGGCCAGGTCAATTTATCGCCAAGATAGGTGTAGGCAACGGTTTGGAAATTATCAGACAGTAAATCTGCACCCTTAAGTGCATCGATCCACATTTCCCAATCTTCGCCGCCCATCACTTTTACGGTATTGGCAATTTCTTCATCCGATGCTGGCTCGATGGTGACATCAGAGATTTTCAAGGTATCGGTATTCAGGTTTTTAGAGGTGTACGACTTACCAATTGGCTTCAATACCGAGTTGTAGACTTCACCGGTTTTAGGGTCAGTGCGGCGTGGTGATGCCAGGCTATAGATCACCAGATCTACTTTCCCGATGCCATTTTTCAGGGTTTCGATCACCTTGTCTTTACAGGCATCCGAAAATGCATCGCCGTTGATCGTTTCAGCGTAGAGGCCTGCCGCTTTGGCTGCATCGTGAAAAGCTGAAGTATTGTAGTAGCCAGCCGTTGCGGTTTTGGATTCGCTAGGCTCTTTCTCAAAGCACACACCCAAAGTATCTGCACCGCCGCCAAATGCCGCGGTAATACGCGATGACAAACCAAAACCGGTAGAACATCCCAAAACCAGGACTTTCTTCGGTGCGCCAGCAACCGGGCCTTTGGCTTTAGTAAAAGCGATTTGCTCCTGAACATTGGCAGCACAGCCTTGTGGGTGCGCATTAGTACAAATGAAACCGCGGACTTTAGGTTTGATAATCATGGATCTACCTTGTTAGTGGCTTATGATGGTTTGTAAGAACCGGATGAAAGACTGAAGCACGCCGGCTCCCGACGCGAAAAGGCGGCCATTATAGTGCCTGAATCAGGGAATGTCCCCTGCGACGACAGACTTGATACGCTATAGTCTGTATTCCCCAAAACCCCTGATTTAAGGACTAATCCTATGCTTTACCCTATGTTTGCAATGGTCTTGCTGACGTGTGCGGTTGCCATACATCTGTTTCGCTTGCGTGTAAAAGCAGTTAAAAGCGGAGAAATACGCCTGAGCCAATTCAGGCTAAACACGGGCGAAACACCAGACGCCATTGCGCAGGCATCACGCAATTACACCAATCTGTTTGAAGTACCTGTACTGTTTTACGCTGCAGGAACCCTGGCGATTACCCTGGATTTGCAAACCTTGGGATTGGTGGCCACTGCATGGCTTTTCGTTGTTGCGCGGATCATTCATAGCTGGATCCATTTACACGGAAACAACGTCATCCACCGCATGCGCGCTTATATGCTGGGCAATATTTGTGTTGTGCTTATGTGGATTCTGGTGGTGATCAGTTATTCAACCCGCTAACCACAATTGACGCCCAAATTTGCACTATATGCACTACCGCACTGAATAGGGAAATACCAAAGGCTATGCTATCCGCGTGTTTATCAAATGAGGTGCATGTATGAACAACCGAATCGCAAGCTTATTTTTATTCGCTACAGTAATGGCCAGTATGCCTAGCTGGGCAGATGACTTGGGCATCAAGGTTATCCTGGAAGGTGAAGTTTCTCCCGGCGTCTACGGAAGAGTGGAACTGGGGAATGACTCACATCCAGATATTTACTATCCGCAACCTGTCGTGGTTGCCAAAAACTCACGTTACGCATCGTACAAACCTGTTTATTTACACGTACCTCCCGGCCATGCCAAAAACTGGGGGAAGCATTGTCACAAATACCATGCATGCGAACGCCCAGTGTATTTCATCAAATCCATGGAGTACGACGATAACTACCAACGTGAACATCAGCATGATCACGAGCACAAAAAATCGGACCGTAAGGGCAGCAAAGAGAAAGGCAACGGTAAGAAACACGACAGACATTAATTTCACAATCCCTGCCCTGTATCGGGCAGGGATTTTTTGATGCGCTAATCCGTTCAATTATCACCTGCGGATACCTTTCCCCGAAGCTACTTTTCTTTACATTCCCCCAAGTTAGACAATCCTCCTTTTCAGGTAAAATGTTGCGTTTTTCAGCGACTCCCGATTTAACATCCCATTTAAATATCAGATTTTTACTATCAGGATAAAAAATGATTACCCACGAACCCAACCCGATTTACGTTGCACACCCTGACCGCTATAAAACCATGAAATACCAACGCTGCGGCAAAAGCGGGCTGCGTTTGTCGCGCTTGTCATTGGGTTTATGGCAAAACTTCGGCGCAGTCGATTCACAAGCCAACGCGCGCGCCATGTTGCACCGTGCATTTGATTTGGGAATAACGCATTTTGATTTGGCAAACAACTACGGCCCCAATTATGGCTCTGCTGAATCCACCTTCGGCGCAATTTTTAAACAGGATTTCGCGCCCTACCGCGATGAATTAATTATCTCTAGCAAAGCAGGTTACGACATGTGGCCAGGCCCTTACGGTCTTGGTGGTTCACGCAAATATTTGGTGAGCAGTTGCGACCAAAGTTTGAAACGTACCGGCCTTGATTATTTCGATATTTTTTATCACCACTGCATGGACCCGGAAACACCGCTGGAAGAAACCATGCAGGCGCTGGATTTTATTGTGCGCTCCGGCCGCGCGCTTTACGTGGGAATCTCCAATTACCAACCCGCACAAACCAAAGAAGCGGCGCGTATTCTGCGTGAACTGGGCACACCACTGTTAATCCATCAACCGCGCTACAATATGTTTGATCGCTGGATTGAAAATGGTTTGACTGATGTATTGAAAGAAGAAGGTGTAGGTTCGATTGTGTTCTCACCGCTTGCGCAAGGTGTGCTCACTAACAAATATCTCAATGGAATCCCTGCTGATTCGCGCGCTGCGCGCCCGGAATTGATTTATTTAAATAACAAAGACATCACACCCGAAAAACTGGAAAAAGTGAAAGCGTTGAATGCGCTGGCAGAGGCGCGCGGTCAATCGCTTGCACAAATGGCCATCGCCTGGACATTGCACAATGATGCTGTTACTACCTGCCTGATTGGTGCAAGCCGCCCAGCGCAAATTGATGACTCTGTTGCGGCATTGAATAATCTTGCTTTCAGTAGCAGCGAATTAGCGCAGATTGAAGCTATTCTTAAATAAGAAGATCTACTAGTAAAACATGCTAAAAATAAAAAGGGTTAGCGCTTATACGCTAACCCTTTTTATTTTGCAGCCACGTAACCACTACGAGCGGTAATAACGTACTTTGTGTTTACCTGGAAATACAGAGCGATATTTTTTGACAAACTCATCGTTAAACTTTTTCATTCGTTTTGACATCAAGACATTGCCTGATGTAAAGGTTTCAGTACATTCAGAGTGTTTTTCTACGCACAGGCTGCCGACCATAATCGGAGAGGCATAAAAATATTTAGAAAAATGCTTTTCAAATTTTTCCATATCCGCAGGAATCAAGGTCAATTCCTCATCATCCAAGAAAGCGGCTGCCAACAAGAAAGCAGATTGGGATGATTCAACCACAGGCTTATCGTTGATTTTGATACTGGCCAGATCGATATTCAGTACACGTTTGAGCTTAAAGTAAGAAACAACAAACCGTCCTTCCGTTACTTTATTTTTTTGCTGCCATTTAAATTGATACCAGTCCTCCTGATTGGTTTTGATAATATCCAATTGTTCTTCTTTGGACTCCGTCATCCAGCGCCCATCCAAAGAATCCGGATCAGTTGGTCTGTCCACGGTCGATAAAGGCTGATTCAGTACATCCTTGCACCCCATCAATGACAACAGTGCCGTGAGGCACAACATCTTCAGTAAATTAAACATCACATAAACTCAACAAAAACAGGATCAAAAAACGATAGCCATAACCGTTGGCGGCGCATTTTATTTTGTTCCTTCTTTCATGGATGTAATTATTTGTAGCCACAACCAGTAACAGGGGTATTTAACGTATTGCATTCATAGGGATTCCCCCCTAACCTCTTGCAACTCACTGTTCAATGGTTGATCACGCCATGTCCAATAAAAACTCCACTCCTGCAGAGCCCATCAATATTGTTGGTGGCGGCCCCAAAAAGGTTCTTTACACCTTAAAAACCGTAGCTCGTATCGGTTTATTGAATTCAGCCAAAGCGCTCAACAGTAAAAATACTTGTAAAGCTTGTGGCTTGGGGATGGGCGGCCAGCGCGGCGGCATGACCAACGAGAAAGATGAATTTCCCTCTGTGTGCAACAAAAGTATCCAGGCACAATCAACCGATATCCAATTGCCGATTCCAGAGGATTTATTTACTCACACATTGGATGATTTTAAACAGCTCAGTGCCTATGAGATTGAACATTTAGGCAGATTAAATACACCTTTGTTCAAATCAGCTGACGGTAATAAATATGCTCCCGTCAGCTGGGAATTTGCACTGGATAAAATGACTCGCGCGTTTACTGCGGCTGATCCATCGCGCAGTTTTTTTTATTCGTCTGGCCGCTCATCCAATGAAGCGGGTTTTGTTTTGCAATTATTGGCTCGCTTATACGGTACCAACAACGTCAATAATTGTTCTTACTATTGTCATCAAGCAACCGGTGTTGGTTTATACAATGTGATCGGCACTGGCACTGCAACAGTATCATTGGAAGATGTCGGCAATTGCGATTGCATTTTTGTGATTGGTGCCAACCCCTCATCCAATCATCCACGTTTTGTTCATCAATTAAAAAACTGTCGCGAGCGCGGCGGACAAGTGATTATCATCAACCCCGCCAAAGAACCGGGTCTGGTGCGCTTTGCTGTACCTAAAAGCGCCAAGTCCATGCTGAGCGGCGGAACCTGGATTGCATCAGAATATGTGCAACCGAAAATCGGCAGCGATCTTGCGCTATTCAAAGGAATTGCAAAAGCGCTATTGGAAACACAGCAAATTGATGCACATTTTATTTCACAGCACACAGAGAATTTCCTGCAATTCAAACAAGATATAGAAACAACAGAATGGAAATCCATCACTACATTGTGTGATATCAGCAAAGAAAAAATACTTTCGCTTGCCGATGCCTACGCAAAATCTGAACGCGCTATTTTTGCATGGGGAATGGGTATTACCCATCACCATCACGGCGTAGAAAATGTCGAGGCGATTGCCAATCTTGCGTTACTACGCGGCATGCTGGGCAAACCAGCGGCAGGTTTATTACCCTTGCGCGGCCACAGCAATGTGCAAGGAATAGGAACCATGGGGGTAAAACCGGTATTGGCAGAAGATGTTTTATTGCAACTGGAACAACACACCGGGGCACAACTGCCGCGCACACCCGGCATGGATACACTTGCCTGCTTAAGCGCAGCATATGAAGGAAAAATCGATGCCGCGTTAATCATGGGCGGCAATTTATTTTCTGCCACTCCCAATAGCCAATGGGCACAAGCCGCATTGGATAAAGTTCCATTTAAAGTCTATTTAACAACGACCTTAAACCAAGGGCATGTCACCGGCATGGAGACAAGCGAAGCATTAATTTTACCTGTCACCGCGCGCGATGAAGAATGGCAACCCACCACGCAAGAATCCATGTTTAATTATGTGCGACTAAGTGATGGCGGTATTGACCGTTTGCACAATGTAAAACCCGAAGTGGAAATACTCTGTGAATTTGGCAAACGCTTATTACCTAATAGCGCACTGGATTTCCAAAAATTCAAACAACATGATTCGATCCGCGCCGCGATTGCAGCAACTATTCCGGGGCTTTCAGAATTAAAAGATATTGCGCATACCAAACAGGAATTTACCATCGCCAACCGGTTGCTTGATAACCCGGTGTTCAATACTCACAACGGTAAAGCACAATTTCAGATCAATACGCTACCCGCCGCAATGATTAATGATGAGTATCCGTTTCTGTTGGCCAGTATTCGCAGCGAAGGCCAGTTCAATTCGATTATTTACGAAGAAAATGATTCATATCGGGGAACTGATACGCGCTGGTCGATACTGATGAACAAAGAGGATATTGAAGATCTGGATATACACGTTGGCGACGCTGTGAATATCAAATCGCCACAAGGTGAAATGCATGCGGTAAAAGTATTCGCGTTTGATGTGCCGCGCGGTAATGTGATGGCTTATTACCCCGAAGCCAACGTGCTGATTAGCACCACGCATGACCCACGCAGCAAAACACCCGCATTTAAATCTGTGCCAGTGCAGATAGAAAAAACTAGATAGAGATATTCACGCTCGCCTGTGAAGCTTTACGACGATCTTTGCCTGCACGGGTTTCCACCAAATGCTCGCCCGATTTGCTGCGTCTGTCCTGTTTTCGTCGCTCAACGCCACCAGGAGGCCCAACTCCGACAACAGGAGCTGCATCCACCCCGGCACCATGGGCATCACTCGCATAAGCGCGCACAGCGGTAACACTGGACGGCCGCAAGGGAGTCTTGACTGACTGTGGCCTGGGATTTATTGGACCTAGATAAACCATAGTTGCACCTGATTTCACACGTTACAGTCAATTTATCGGCAGAAAATCCAATCGCTTTAACCTTAAAACCCGTCTCAACATATTTCCGACATCCAGATCACATTTTAGACAGCTAATATCAATCGTTTCTCCTGATTCACCATGAGAAATCACTATGGGCTTGACCCTTGGATAACAACTTTTATACTGGCCGAACGAAGGGGAGTAGTTCCCGCCGCGCATGTCGTCAATACGAGTCGTTTAGCTCCGGCCGCGCGGGCAAGGTAAGTGGTAACACCTTGTGAACGAGACCTTTGTCGCAATGACAAAGGCTTCCTTTTATGTTCGTTTTCCTTCCGTCATTGCGTTTTCAATCCATTAATGACGGAGCTATCATGCGTAAATTAGTCACTCCTCTCTTGCTTTTGCTACTTCCGGCAATTGCTTCTGCAGAAACCATCACCCCTGTCAGCCAAAACATCAGCGTTGGAACTCCATTGCTCTGGGCGATTTTTTTTGGGCTGGTGATTGTTGTTTTGTTAATTGATCTGGTGTTTGTGGGCGGCGGCAAACAACACCGGGTTTCACTCAAAGAAGCCGGTACCTGGTCGTTGATTTGGATAACACTGGCCATGCTGTTTGGTGCCGGACTTTGGTGGTACCTGGATCATCACTACACCCGCGAATTGGCAAACACCAAAGTACTGGAATACCTGACGGGCTATTTGGTAGAAAAATCACTCGCCGTGGATAACGTTTTTGTCTGGCTAATGCTATTTAACTTTTTTGCCATCCCATTTGAACTGCAAAAACGTGTGCTCACCTACGGTGTGTTGGGTGCGATTGTGATGCGCACCATTATGATTTTTGCCGGTGTGTGGCTGATTGAACAATTCCATTGGATGCTGTATTTGTTCGGTGCCTTTTTGTTATTCACCGGTATCAAAATGTGGTGGATGGCCGACAAAGAAGTACATTTGGAAAATAACCCGCTCATCAAATGGATTAGAAACCACTACCCTGTCACTACCGAACTCAGGGGCGAGCGTTTCTTTGTTACGGAAAATGGCATACGCATGATGACCCCACTGTTTCTAGCCTTGGTGATGGTAGAAATATCGGATGTGATTTTTGCCGTTGACTCAATCCCCGCTATTTTTGCGATTACTTCTGACCCTTTTATTATTTTAACGTCGAATATATTCGCTATTTTGGGTCTGCGTGCCATGTACTTTTTATTAGCGGATATGGCGGATAGATTCAGTTACCTGAAATACGGTTTAGCGCTGGTGCTGGTCTTTATCGGTATTAAAATGATGATGATTGATATCTATAAAATTCCTGTCGGAATTTCCTTGGCGGTAGTAGCTACATTAATAGGTAGTTCGGTACTCATCTCATTGGCAAAAACCAAGGAAAAATCGAACACTTAATTTTTAAGATTAAGAACTAGAAAATAAACAACGCCTGAGTAATCAGGTGTTGTTTATTTGCGGTGTAAACCAGCATAAACTTTCATGCAACTGCACCACTTCACCAACAATAAATAATGTGGGTGCATGTACATCATTGGCTGCAACAACATCAGCGATAGATGTTAAATCCGATACAAGAACACGCTGCTGCTGCGTGGTACCTTTTTCAATCAAAGCAACCGGAGTATTGGCCGCACGGCCATGTGCAATCAGGGATTCACAAATTTCTTTTAACCCTACCAGCCCCATGTAAAACACCAGTGTCTGGGTTGGATTCGCCAACTCTGGCCACTGTAAATTAGTATCGTCTGATTTCAGATGCCCAGTAACAAAACGCACAGACTGGGCATAATCGCGATGGGTTAATGGAATACCCGCATAAGCAGCACAACCGGATGCAGCAGTAATACCCGGCACAACCTGAAATGGAATTTTATTCTGCGCCAGCAATTCAATTTCTTCACCGCCGCGACCAAAAATAAATGGATCGCCGCCTTTTAAACGCAATACGCGCTTGCCCTCTTTGGCCAAATCCACCAGCAACTGATTAATATTTTCCTGCTGCATAGTGTGTTCATTGCGGCGCTTGCCCACATAAATACGCTCGGCATCGCGGCGCACTAATTCCATCACACCGTCTGATACTAAACGGTCGTAGAGCACGACATCCGCCTGCTGCATCAAACGCAACGCGCGCAGGGTTAAGAGTTCAGGATCACCGGGGCCGCCGCCCACCAAATAGACTTCACCTTGAGTCAGCTGAGTTTGATCGCCCGTTAATTCACGCGCAATTAATTCATCCGCCGCCGCTTGTTGCCCATTAAACGTTAATTCAGCAGCAGGGCCTTGCAGAATTTTTTCCCAAAATTTTCGGCGGCTATCGCCATCGCTAAAACGCGCTTTCACACGATCACGCCATGAACTGGCCAACTGCGCTAATTTTCCATAACTCGCTGGAATTAAGGCCTCCAATTTTGCACGCACCAAACGCGCAAGAACTGGCGCTTCACCACCACTGGACACCGCAATCACCAGCGGCGAGCGATCGATAATTGCAGGGGTGATGTAAGTGCAAAGCGCCGGTGTATCTACCACATTTACCGGCAAATTCAGGGCTTGGGCATCCGCAGAAATTTTTTCATTCAAGGCTTCAATATCCGTTGCCGCAATCGCCAACACACAACCTTTCAAATCACTGGTGTGATATTCGCGCTCATGCAGCTCGCCATTATTCTCCGCCACCAAACTGCGCAGCTCAGCAGAAATCTCCGGTGCCACAATACGCAAACGCGCGCCCGCTTTAGCAAGCATACGCCCTTTGCGAGTTGCCACTTCACCTCCGCCCACCAACAAGCAGAGGCGGTTTTTTAAATCGAGAAAGACAGGGAAATAATCCATAGAGGTATCTACTGATCGTAATGACCACCGATGGCGAAAACATAAATCGAGTGGTCATCAAACTTATAAATGAGGCGGTCTTTGTGAGAAATACGTCGCGACCAAAAACCAGAGAGATTGTGCTTGAGCGCTTCAGGCTTACCAATTCCTTTGGTTGGATCTTTAGAGCGCAATAACTCCTTCAACACTTTACACAGGGCTTTATGCAGTGCTTTGTCGCGCTCGCGCATATTTTCATAAGCCGCCCAGGTTTCGCCCTCAAACACCAGTGATTTCATTGAGTTCCCCTTCCGTGGGTTGGTAACCGGAGCTTTGGCTGTGGGTTTTCAGCGAAACGGCTATCTGCCGCATCAAGTCACTGGACTGCAAAACATGCAGGGTTTCCTGCTCCCTCTCCCAGTCTGCAGCGCTAACGACCACAAAGTCTTCACCGGCACGGCGAGTGACCTTCAAAGGCTCATGATTGTGGATAACATCCTCAACCAGCACTTTCAAATTATCGCGAAAGCGATTGACGCTTACCGTTTCCATAAAGCACCTAAATGTACGGGATTTCCGTACATAATATCGCAATAGGAATCGAAGAAACAACTAGGAGTTAAATAGAAACAATTTATAGGCAGCGCTATTCAACACCAGCATTCTGTTTGAAATTGGGATTTACATTGAAATAACTGCGAAGAGATATAATGTAGTCATTGGCTGAATTGAAGCTCTGCGGTGGAGTGTACTGAAACTCATCTCCAGTAATGCGAGATAGCTGATACCAAATTTTCATAGAGGCATCCAAAACACGCAAATAATAAAATGGGTCCATGCGAATATCATTCCCTCGAAGCTCTAAATCCAAACGGTTGTATGCATCAAAAAATTCTGCTGCAGTACTCTCTAACGCTTTAATAGCTGACCGTAAGTCAGCATTTAATCTTGGTTTCGCTTTTTCTGCGTAAGTAAAAAAATCAACTAAATCCAATTGTTTTCTATTGGATGCGGGAGTGTCATAGGGCACTTTTCCATAAATAATTTTACATGCCACTACAAATTGTGTATTCAACCGACTTATAACACCTTGCTCCATATCCTTGATCTTTTTTGCTTCCGACAGCATTCTCCACTTATTAATTAATGAGTCAAAATAAGCGAACCCGAATAAATTAAAAAGTTTTTCTATAAACAACACCAACGCATCCATGATCACCACCATCTTCATTGTTGTGGGTATCGCTTGCGCTCCACCCACCCTACAATTCCACATGAGTGAATAGTGCAATTACTTTTTAACTGGCACCAACACTTCAGTGCCACCCATATAAGGGCGCAACACTTCAGGAATAATGACGCTACCGTCTTCTTGTTGGTAGTTTTCCAACACTGCCAGCAGAGTGCGGCCAATCGCCAAGCCGGAACCGTTAAGGGTGTGTAGCAATTCGGGTTTGCCGGTTTCTTTGTTGCGGTAGCGCGCCATCATGCGGCGGGCCTGGAAGTCGCGGAAGCTGCTGCAAGAGGAAATTTCGCGGTATTTATCTTGCGATGGTACCCAGACTTCGATGTCGTACGTTTTGGCGGATGAGAAACCAATATCGCCACCGCACAAAATCACTGTGCGGTGTGGCAAGCCGAGTTTTTGCAAAATAGTTTCAGCGTGACCAACCAGCGCTTCAAGTGCCGCATCTGATTCTTCCGGGCGTACAAATTTTACCAACTCGACTTTTTCAAATTGATGCTGGCGAATCATGCCGCGAGTATCGCGACCGTAGCTGCCTGCTTCGGAGCGGAAGCAAGGTGAATGGCACACTAATTTAATCGGCAGTTGGGTTTCATCGACAATTTCATCGCGATAAATATTGGTCACCGGTACTTCAGCGGTAGGGATCAAATAAAATTCGCGGTCGTCGGTTAATTTGAATAAATCTTCTTCAAATTTAGGTAGCTGGCCGGTGCCGAATAATGAATCGCGGTTCACGATAAAAGGCACGTTCACTTCTTCGTAACCGTGTTGGTTGATGTGGGTGTCCAGCATAAATTGTGCGAGCGCACGATGCAGACGCGCTACGCCGCCACGCAATACCGCAAAGCGGGTACCGGTGATTTTGGTGGCGACTTCAAAATCCAAACCGCCCAGTTCAGCACCCAGATCAACATGATCCTTAATAGGGAAATGAAAACTGCGCGGCATGCCCCAGCGGCGCACTTCTACGTTGTCTTCATCGCTTTTACCTTCAGGCACTTCATTAGCAGGCACGTTGGGGATTGCTTTAACAAACTCATCCCATTCAGCTTGAATGGTTGCTAACTCTGCTTCTGCACCGACCAATTGTTGCTTGATGTTTTCCACCGCTTGCATCATAGGCGCGACATCTTCACCGGCTTGTTTGGCTTTGCCGATACCTTTGGAAATGGAGTTGCGCTCGGCTTGCAGGTTTTCAGTTTTTACCTGAATCTCTTTGCGTTTTTCTTCTAAGGCTTGAATTTTGGCAACATCCAGTTGGTAGCCGCGTTTTGCCAAACCCTGTGCTACTTCTTCGGTAGCGGTACGAAGTAATTTTGAATCTAACATGATGAGTAATTATCTATATGAAGTTAAAAGTATTAAAAAAATTTTTGGGTTAACGCCATTCCAGAAAATGCCATTAACAATCCTACAATTACCGAACTGCTTGCATAAATAAGCGCATTCAATACATAACCGCTCTGCCACAACTGCAATATTTCCAGCGAAAACGCGGAGAAGGTTGTGAAACCACCCAAGACACCGGTGATAAAAAACAAGCGCCACTCAGTAGATAAAGCCGTTTTCTCAACCAGCAGCACATAAGCGACACCGATTAAAAACGACCCGAGAATATTCACGATAAATGTGCCTAACGGAAAGCGAATACCCAGCAGTGGAGTTAGATAGCTGACTGCCGCGAATCTGAGTACAGATCCGAGTGCGCCACCTGCTGCAATTGCTAACCACTGCATTGTCTTTTCCTGGTCTATTTTTTGTAGCGTTGCTTTTTACTTTGTTTGTCCAGCTCGCGCAAATGCGCGAGCTTTTCCTGAATTTTTAATTCCAGCCCACGTTCCACCGGTTGATAGTAACGGGCTTGTGCGATCTCTTCCGGCAGATAATTTTCACCCGCTGCATAAGCGCCAGGCTCATCGTGGGCGTAGCGATATTCCGCACCATAATCCATATTTTTCATGAGTTTGGTGGGGGCATTGCGTAAATGCAGGGGAACATCGTAGGCCGGCTGGTTGCGCACATCGGCCATCACTTGATTGAACGCATTATACACAGCATTGCTTTTAGGGGCGCAGGCTAAGTAGACAACGGCTTGGGCTATGGCCAGCTGCCCTTCCGGGCTACCTAAACGCTCCTGCACATCCCACGCGGATAAACACAACGGCAGCGCGCGCGGGTCGGCGTTGCCTATATCTTCACTGGCCATACGCACTACGCGGCGGGCGATGTAAAGCGGATCGCAGCCACCATCGAGCATTCTGGCAAGCCAATACAAAGCACCGTCGGGTGATGAGCCGCGCACAGATTTATGCAGCGCAGAAATTTGCTCATAAAAAATATCGCCGCCTTTATCAAACCTGCGCACATCGCTGGCAAGTACTTCAGCAACGACCTGTTCATTGATCACTTTTTTATCGCCGTCTTCATCGGCCAGATCAGCGGCAATTTCCAACAGGTTAAGCGATTTACGTGCATCACCATCGGCGGCTTGTGCGAGCGTCATCAGGGTATCGTCGTCGATACTGATCTGCTGCGCGCCCAAGCCGCGCTCTTTGTCATTGAGTGCTTGCAGCAATACGTCTTTCAATTGCTCCGGCTGCAAGCCGCGCAACACATACACGCGGCAGCGCGAGAGCAACGCATTATTTAATTCAAACGAAGGGTTTTCAGTCGTCGCACCGATAAAAATAAAAGTGCCATCTTCCACGTAAGGCAAAAATGCATCTTGCTGGGATTTATTAAAACGATGGACTTCATCGACAAACAAAATGGTTTTGCGACGAGTTGAGATTCGCTCCTGCTGCGCCGCCACCACCGCCGCGCGAATTTCTTTTACACCGGATAGTACTGCAGAGAGGGTTTCAAAACAGGCATCGGCCTGCTCGGCAAATAACTTAGCGAGCGAGGTTTTGCCCACGCCGGGTGGCCCCCACAGGATCATTGAATGCAATTGCCCACGGGTAATCGCTTCACGCAGGGGTTTGCCCGCTGCCAGAAGATGCTCCTGACCTATGTAGTCATCCAAATTGCGCGGGCGCATGCGCGCGGCAAGCGGTTGATACGCGGGTGTGGGTGATCCGAATAAATCCATGCGATGCTCGAAAATCGTTGTTCAACACCTTTCGGCATTTGAGTAAGAAATGGGAGTGCAGCCATTATAAGTCGCGAGATCATCAATCTCATATAGATAGAGTCAAAACCAATATAATGTACGAGCTTTTTATTCTGTTCTATCTTTACTCAATAGGATTTTGATTAAGTAGTCCCTAACCAATAGATCGATCAACAAAAAAGCCCTACCAATTTTAATAACAACTAACAGTAATCCAGATCTGAGGTGTAGCTATTGACTCGCTCATTTAATCGCCAAAAAAACGGGGGGCGCACATACCTGGCCCACCTATTCACCCTGACAATCTTCTGTGGTGCTACCCAAGCCCATGCGGGGGATTTGGTCGCTTATTGGAAGTTTGATGAGACTGTCGCTGGAACCCAAGCCGCAGACAGTTCGGGCACAGGTTATCCAGGCACACCTACAGGTGCTGGCGGGGCACAAAACATGCCCCAACCCAACACCACAATAAAAGCGCCCACTGACTTCCCCAACGCCGCCAGCCTGTATTTTGATGGAGATGATGACTATCTGGATTTGCCGGATGGATTTGCCGATTTCCGCACGGGTATGACCATCACCCTTTGGGCTCACCCTACTGAGTTGAAAGAATGGGGGCGTTTTTTTGACTTTGGTAATGGTGCATCGAGCGACAACATCATCATTGCCAGAAATGGCAACTCTCAATTTTTTTACTACGAAGCTTATAACGGCAGCAGCACCATCAAGGTGAATGGCGCTACACCCATCAAACTCAATGAGTGGCACTACTACACAGTGACGGTTGAAGGCGCAGATTCAGCCACGCCCGGACGAACCCGGATTTACGTAGATGGCGTGCTGGATGCAGACCAGATGGGCAATGTTCCGTTGAACTTAACCCGGATAAATAACTACATCGGCAAAAGTAACTGGGGCGACCCTTATTACAAAGGTTATATCGATGAACTGCGTATCTATAAAAGGGCATTAACCGCAGCAGAGGTACTGGCGTTAGCAGAAGGGGCTGAAGGCCCTTCCGGCCTGCCCATGTCCACTACTCCCGATATGCAAGCCGCCAGTGATTCGGGAACCTCCAATAGCGACAATATCACCAAGATTGTCCAGCCCGTTTTTTCCGGCACAGCGGATGTGAGCACCACCGTTACACTCAGCTCCGATATTGATGGCGATCTGGGGACAGCAGCGGTGGATGGCAGCGGCAATTGGAGTATCACCCCCAGTAGCGCCCTGACCGCAGGCACCCATAAGATCACTGCCAAGGCAACCGATGCAGGGAACAACACCGGTATTTCCAGTGCCCCGCTCACCGTTGTTATCGATACCACTGCTCCGGCAGTGACGGTAAATACCCTTACTACCAAAGACACCACACCGCCTTTGTCCGGTACTGTGAATGATGCCAACGCCAGCGTCAGTGTGACGGTGGCGGGCCAAACCCTTGCTGCAACCAACTCGGGGAGTGGCAACTGGAGCCTTGCCGATAATAGCCTGAGCACACTCACTCCCGGCGTGCTTGACGTACAGGCCACCGCTACCGACATTGCCGGTAACTCAGGCCAGGACGCTACCAACAATGAGTTGAACCTTGACCTTACTGCACCCAGCGGTCACAGCCTGATGATAAATCAGGCTGTAATTAACACAGCAAACGAAAACGCCCTCAGCTTCACCATCAACAGCGGTGAAGTAGGTGCCAGTTACACGTTTACGATTACCAGCAGCGGCGGCGGCACAGCAGTCACCGGTTCGGGCACGATCAGCAGTGCCAGCCAGTTGATCAGCAACCTGGATGTTACCGCTCTGGGCGAGGGAACACTCACGCTCACCCTCGTCCTGACAGACCCGTTGGGCAATGTCGCCAGCGATGTGACGGCCACTGTGCTGAAGCAATATGCACTGCCACCAGTCATTACCCAAGGGGACAGCACCAATGTCACTATGAGTGAAGATGGCACACCCCAATCTTTCGCACTTAGCCTTTCCGCCACGGATGCCAATGGCGATACACTCACCTGGAGCCTAATATCTGCCCCAGCACAGGGAACCGCCAATGCCAGTGGTAGCGGGGGCAGCATTAGCCCGAGTTACAGCCCTCGTGCTGACTACAACGGTAACGACAGCTTTGTCGTCCAGGTCAGCGATGGTGCCCTCACCGATACTATCCGGGTGAATATCACCATCACTCCGATCAACGATGCGCCTGTCATCACTGGTACACCGGCCACCCGTGTCAGTGAAGACAGCCCCTACACCTTCACACCCGGTGCCAGTGATGTCGATACGGGAGACCTGCTGGGTTTTACCATCGCCAATAAGCCTGCATGGGCACTGTTTGACCCTGCAACAGGCCGCTTGAGTGGTACTCCAACCAATGCGGATGTGGGTGTTTATAACGCCATACAAATCAGTGTGACCGATGGTGTTGCAAGCACCGCGCTGCCAGCTTTTAACCTGGAAGTCATAAATAGTAATGACGCTCCGGTTGCCAAAGCAGACCGTTTTTCTATGACCGCCAATAGCAACAACCAGTACCTGCTGGATGTGTTGGCTAACGACGAAGATATGGATGGCGACCCACTCCAGCTGATGCAGGCGCGAGCACCCCTTGGACAAGTCAGTATGGAGACCGGAGGGCTGAGATATATGGCACCTGCCGGCTTCCGCGGTCAGGTCAATCTCAGCTACACCATCCGCGACCCTTCGGGTGCTACAGCCCAAGCGGATGTTGTGCTGCTGATTACGGGCGAAAGCAATGCGGCAACACCCATTATTACGCCACCGGCAGATGTGGAAGTGAATGCCACCGCGCTCTATACCAAAGTAGATTTGGGGCAAGCCTCGGCGGTAGATACCAACAATCGCCCCATAGCGGTATCACTGGTGGACGGCACCTCCCTGTATCCTCCCGGGGTTTACCAAGCCTATTGGCAGGCAACCGACAGCAACGGCAACCAAGCGCTGGCCAGCCAAAAAGTCAGTGTCCATCCGCTGGTTTCCCTGGGCAAGGATCAAACGGCCAGTGAAGGTACCCAAGTGACTCTTAAGGTGCATTTGAATGGTGTCAGCCCGGTTTATCCACTGGTGATTCCGTTCAGCGTCGGTGGAAGCGCCGATAACAATGACCACGACTTGCGCAGCGGTTCAGTCACCATCACCAGCGGTACAGAGGCAAGCATCCAGGTTCATCTGCTGGAAGATGGCCGTGCAGATTCCGATGAAGAGCTGGTGATCAGCCTGTCGCCTTCGTTAAATCTGGGCGCAAAATCATCCTCACGGATAACAATCAGCGAAGCCAATATTGCGCCTGAAGGGCGCATCGAGGTCACCCAAAATGGCCAGAATCGCCTGACAGTGAGCCAACAGGAAGGGCTGGTTACTGCGCAAGCCAAGGTGAGTGATGCCAACCCCGATGACGCTTTAACATTAGTGTGGGATGGGGGCTCTTTGGCTAACTTTTCCACCCGCCCCGATCACTTCCAATTTGACCCCAAGTCGCTCGCTGCGGGGGTTTATCCTCTCGCGCTCACAGTAACCGATGCAGGAGGCTTGAGCAGCCGCGTTCAAGCCTATGTGGAGGTTCTGCCGCAATTGGCAGTGTTGGGTGACGAAGATACCGATGGTGACCTGATTCCCGATGCCATTGAAGGTTATGCCGATGCTGACGGCGATGGCATACCTGACTATCTGGATGCCATTAGCGACTGCAACGTCATGCAAGAAACGTTGCAGACATCGGTCGAGTACCTTGCCGAAGGTGATCCGGGTGTCTGCCTGCGTAAAAATGCCTATCTGACAACAGATTCAGCAGCAAATCCATCAGGCGGATTGTTGGTTAACACCGTCCAGATTGCCGATGAGGCCGCACACAATATCGGCGGGTTGTTCAGCTTTATCGCCTACGGCCTCCCACAAGCGGGGCAAAGCTACAATCTGGTGCTGCCCCAACGCCAACCCATTCCCGCACAAGCGGTCTATCGCAAACTGCTCAATGAGCAATGGCAATTTTTCATCCAAAATGAGCGCAATCAGCTATTCAGCACACGCGGTGAACCCGGATTCTGCCCTCCACCGGGCGATTCGCTCTGGCAACCCGGATTAACCGAGGGCGACCACTGTGTGCAATTATTGATTGAAGATGGCGGCCCCAACGATGCAGACGGAGAGGCCAATCGCGCGATTCTGGACCCGGGTGGCGTGGCAGTGATGTTGAGCGACAACCGGCCACCGCTTGCAGTGAGTGAAACCCTGCAAAGTCTGTGGAATCGCACCGTCGAGCTGGATGTATTGGCCAACGACAGTGACCCCGATGGCGATAACCTTAGTGTAGTGAGTGCATCCTCTCCGCTGGGACAAGTCGTTGTCATCGACCGGACTCGCCTGAGCTATGCCCCGCCAACTAACTTTGGCGGCAACACCTGGATTGACTATTCCGTGAGCGATGGCCGTGGTGGCATTAGCTCCGCAAGGGTCAACCTCACCGTGATAACGAATAGCCTTCCGGTGACGCAAGCCGATCAGGCCAGTACCGATGATCGCACCCCTATCACCCTGAACGCTCTGGCCAACGATACCGATGCCGATGGTCATACCCTCAGCATCGTCTCGGCGACAGCCCAGCATGGCACCCTGATTATCAATAGCGATCAAACCCTCACCTACACCCCTAAACCAGGGTTCGATGGTGTGGATCAGATTGCCTATCAAGTCGATGACGGCAATGGCGGTCAGGCTCAGGGGACTGCCAGTGTTAGAGTCAATGCATACCAAACCACCAGCATCAGTAACCAGTCCTCCTCTGGCGGCGGCAGTACGGGCTCCATTCTTCTGTTGCTACTACTGGGCTTACTGGCTCCCTACTCTTACAGGCTCCACAAGGATCGCATTCAATGAAAAAAATAATCCTCATTGGCAGTTTATTCTTCGCCCTGCCTGCATTATCGGCAGACGTGCGGGTTGGCCTGCAACTTGGTAAAAGCAACACTGCAACACCCGCCCTGCCTGACAATCTGCCAGGGCAAAATACCGCGATAGTGACCAGTAAAGATTCCGATACCAGCTGGGCAATCGAGCTCAACTACAGCTGGGGGGATAACAAGGAGTCATGGAAGGGAAAAGGCTATTGGTTGTTGGGTTATAGCGACCTGGGAGAAGGTAGCGCCAGTATCCGCGGCGATAGCCTAACGCCAGAGCAATATCATCAGGCGCTAGCGGAAGTTACCCCTATTTTAGGGGCAGGCTGGTTAGTGGGCGCGGGCTATGAGCTGGTACAAAAACAGGCCTGGTCACTGGTGGCCGATGCGGGAATCTTCAGCTGGGAAAACACCATTAACAGCAGTGCAAACAACCGCACACTGAAGAGCGAACAAAAGGGGAATGATGTATTTATAGGGGCAAAGTTGATTTACCAATTGGATAGCCGCTGGGCACTGCAAGCCGCTGTACGCCAATACCAATTGCCAGAGCCAGTGACGGATTTCAGCGTGGGCGCAAGGTTGGCTTTTTAATCCACCACACGCCCACTGGCTCTGCTTCTCAAGTTAAAGCGATATACACACAACAAGACTGATTCCGTTGGGAATCAGTCTTTCAACACCTCAACGCCTTCCGGTATTTGGAAGAAGAATTTTTCTTCGGCAAGCGGCTTATTGCGTTGAACGTTACTGAGTACGCAGCGAGTCACCTGCCCCAAGCTGTCTTTAATTGCAAATTCACTTAATTGGCCAGCTTTGAATACCAGCGTTAAATGTTGAAACATGCCTTCAGTCACTTTGGGCGTGAGCGTAAACGCATCGGCAGATGTATTGCTGGCATCGCGCGTAACGGAAAATTGTTTGCGCAATTGTTCTGCATCAGCGCTCAATAAAAGTGCCGGGGTTTCGCGCAGGTCATCGGTAAATTCACGCACGGTGACGGTTTCCAGATCAGGGTCGTACAACCAAATCGTTTTATTATTGGAGACCAATAATTGCGGCATAGGATCGAGCGTTTTCCAATAAAATTTACCGGGGCGCATCAGCATAAATTCACCGCTGCTGGGTTCATCTTGTTTTACGCCATCTTTGTCGTAAGTCGTCTGCACAAAATTGCCTTGCAGGCTATCCATGGCATCAAGCTGTTTGCGCAATTGCGCAGCGGCTTGGTCATCGGACGCAAGGGCAGAAAGCGTAAATGCACAGAGCAAACCAGTAAAAATTCGGGCGAATAATTTCATAAAAATTCCAAGAGTAAAGTTGTGATCGACACTCAAAAGGTGCTCGCCCGATCCTATCGGGCGTAGATGAACGGCAGGTAAATCGGGCGCGATAAATCCCGCAAAGAAACGCTAATTAAAATCGCGCCCACCACCGACTAATACTTCGCGGTTGCCGTTGTGACCCGCTGAGGAGACAACACCGGCGGCTTCCATGGTCTCGATCAGACGTGCAGCGCGGTTGTAGCCGATGCGCAATTTGCGCTGCACTGATGAGATAGAGGCTTTGCGCGATTCAATGACAAACTGCACGGCTTCATCGTAAAGGGCATCGGTTTCACCATCATCACCCTCGCCACCTTCACTCGGCAATCCCGGTACCGGAATGGAGTTGTTGTCATCGTCGGTAATGCCGTCGATATATTGTGGAGCGCCGCGCTTTTTCCAATCCGCCACGACTTTATGTACTTCGTGGTCATCCACAAACGCACCGTGAACACGAATGGGAACGCTGGTGCCCGATGGCAAATAGAGCATATCCCCGTGACCCAGCAACTGCTCTGCGCCACCCTGGTCCAAAATGGTACGCGAGTCGATTTTGGAGGAAACCTGGAATGCGATACGCGTGGGCACGTTGGCTTTAATCAAACCGGTAATGATGTCTACCGATGGGCGCTGGGTTGCAAGAATCAGGTGAATACCTGCCGCACGTGCTTTCTGCGCAATACGGGCGATAAGCTGCTCTACCTTTTTCTTATCGACGATCATCATCATGTCGGCGAATTCGTCGATCACCACCACGATAAACGGCAGCTCTTCCAAATCCGGCGCGGTGGCAACTTCGGCTCCCGGCTCAAAATTTTCTTCTGGCTTGAACAGCGGGTCTTTAATCGGCTCACCCGCTTTGATTGCATCGTCTACCTTGCGATTAAAACCGGCGAGGTTACGCACACCCAACGCTGACATCAGCTTGTAGCGGCGCTCCATCTCGCCTACACACCAACGCAGGCCGTTGGAGGCATCTTTCATATCGGTGATAACCGGCGTGAGCAAATGGGGAATCCCCTCGTACACCGACAATTCCAGCATTTTCGGGTCAACCAGAATCAAGCGCACTTCTTTGGGTGTGGACTTGTACAACAGGCTGAGCAGCATGACGTTCACGCCCACGGATTTCCCCGAACCGGTCGTACCGGCTACCAGCAAGTGCGGCATTTTGGCGAGGTCAGACACAATCGGCTCACCGGAAATATCGTGCCCTAGCGCCATAGTGAGCGGAGATTTGGCGTTATCGAAGACGTCGGAAGCGATCACTTCGGACAAACGCACCATCTCGCGGTGCGCGTTAGGGATTTCGATCCCCATCACTGATTTACCCGGAATAACTTCCACCACACGCACCGACACGACCGCAAGTGAGCGGGCGAGATCTTTCGCGAGGCCGGAAATACGGCTGGCCTTGATACCCGGCGCGGGCTGGATTTCAAAGCGGGTAACTACCGGCCCCGGCTGTACCGAGACCACTTCGATATCGATGCCGAAGTCTTTGAGCTTCAACTCCAACATGCGCGACATAGCTTCCAGCGATTCTTTGGAATAGCCCTTGTCGCTGCGTTTATCGGCAGGGTCAAGCAAGCTCAGTGGCGGCAGCTGCCCCACCGCTGGCTCCAGCGATTCAAACAACGAAGGCTGTTTTTCTTTCTCGATACGCGGGCTGGGCGCGGGCTTCTTTTTAGGCGGCTCGGTAATAATGACCGGCGCAACACGCTTGGCTTCTTGTTTTACGTGCTGCTCAACCACTTCACGGCGATGCTCTTGGGCTTTAACAGCAATTTGCTTTTCCGCTTTCTCGCGGCGATACACCTGCCATTTTTCCAGTGCGCGATTGATTCCGACCAGCGTCCAACGGCCGATATCTTCGCTGAGCTTGAGCCAGGAAAGATCAGTAAAAATAGTCATGCCCACCAAAAACATCGACAACATCAGCACTGTGCCACCGGTGTAATTAAACGCATTGAATACGCCGTCAGAAACCGCTGCGCCTAACAATCCACCGTTTGAATACGGCAATACCGATGCGCCATCGCTGTAGTGCATGGCCGCAATACCGGTACCCGCCACCATCACCAATATCAGTCCGACGGCGCGCAAACCGAAGAACAACCAATCAATTCCGTCCTGTTGGGTGCGGTCGCGCAGCACCAACCAGGCACGATAAGCAATCATCACCGGAAACAAATACGCGAGGTAACCAAACAGCGAGAAAAACACATCGGCGATCCAGGCACCAAACGCCCCACCCGCGTTCTGGGCGATGGCATTTTCACCGGTTTTTGACCAGCCCGGGTCATTCGGGTCGTAACTGACCATCGCAATCAGCAAATACAGGCAAATAGCGCCCAAACCAATCAGGGCCCCTTCTTTCAGCAGGCGAACCAGTAGGTTGGATGTTTGCTCGGATGCGGGGGCACGGCGTTGTGGTGTGGCTGATTTCAAAACAATATCCCGTTAGCTTTTTATAGGGTCGATACGCAATGACGTATAACAGATGGGGCTATTGTAATTACTGGCGGCAGATTTACCACCGGCAAGATCGTCTCGTGAGGAATAGACAGGTAATTAACCGCTTAATGCTGGGTTTCAGCAATGATGGATTCCATACCCGGAGCCCAACAAGTGACCTGATTGCGGCCGTGTTGCTTGGAGTAGTACAGAGCTTCATCCGCTTGTTGGACTAATTGGTTGGGCGTAGTCGCCCCCATGCGGATGGAGGTCACGCCAAAACTGCCGGTCACTTTAATGCCGTTGGTTTCGGCCTGGGCAATTTTTTCGCGGCAACGTTCGGCAATCATGCGCGCCTGTTCAAGCGGTGCACCGGGCAGGATGACGCAGAATTCCTCGCCCCCAAAACGCGCCACCATATCCATATCGCGCACCACTTCGCGCAGGCTGTTGGCGGCCATTTTAATCACCTCATCACCCGCCGCATGACCGTAGGTATCGTTTACTTTTTTGAAGAAGTCGATATCCGCCATGATGCAACTGAACTCGGTATCGCCCGCGCGCGCGCCATCAAATTTCCCGTTGAGATGTTCATACAGTGCACGGCGATTGAAGCAGTTAGTCAGTGGATCGCGCGTGGCGAGATAAGTCAGCTCTTTGTTTTTGGATTCAATTGCTGCCTGACTCGCCGCCAATTCCTGAATCATGTTTTCCAACAAACGGCTTTTGGATTCCAGCTCGGTAATATCTTCAAATACAGCAATAGTGCCCTGGCTTGAGCCTTTGGCATCCAAAATGGGCACTGCATTCACATGGAAGATTTTTTCATTGCCATCGGCCTGCGGTAACAGCACCCGCACACCGGTTTGTTTCACGCCAGTGCTGACTGCCGTAATCCAGGGATATTCGCGTGTTTCTTGTTTGGGGTCGATAAACCAACCAAGATTGCTGGCCTTTTTCGCCATAACCGACTGCTCGCTGCGCCCTAAATGTTCGATCAGCGCGGTATTGGCCAGCACGATTTGTTCACGCCTGTCCAGAATCAACACGCCTTCCGCCAAAATATTCAATGCATTGCGCACCCGTGCGGGTACGACCGCACTGGGGTCCAGGTGCTTCAAGGCGCGCTTGATGTAATACCAAAACCCCACAAAGCCACTAAGCGAGACAAAGATAACCAGCAGGATGAACGTGGGAATCCCGAAAATAGGATGACTGTCGCTCATCAGGGGTTCAAAAGTGATTTCAAAATCAGCGCGCTTGGCACCGTTGATCATGAGTGGAAAACGCACATGGGTCGGCGTGGATTCGTGCGGTTTTGCCTTTGCCCATTTTTGCGCATGCAATTTGGTTTGCGTAACGATAATACCGTCGTTACGGCGCACACCGGCCGATTCAATCTCGGGATTGCGTTCTACCGTCGATTCCAGCAGATACTGCAGCAACACATCATCGCCACGCATGATGGCCACCGTCACTTGCGATGCGAGTGTTTCTGTCAGGCGCTTGCGCACATCCAGTTGTTGGCGCTCGGCACCGGGTGTTAGACCTATCGCTTGCGCGAGGATCAGGATAGACACCGTCAACACCACCAAGCCCAAACTCAACCTGACTGCAGGAGTAAAACCAAACATTATCTCGCTGGATTCCTTAAATAATTAGCTACACACAACCCATAACAACACCTGCTGGTAGATCAGGGGCCTGGCTCTTTGCGTTGGGCATGGTCAAACAAATAGCCCACTTCTTTGGAACTCTTGTCTTCACGCTCGCGGTCTTTGCGCTGCTGCTCCAATTCTTTTTTGCGTTTATTGACCTCATCCAGAATCGGCAGTGGGTCAAGCCCACGCCAGAGCGGCAGCATCGACATCATGGTTAACAATAGACTGCTCGCGCGCAAAGACCAAACCAGCAAACCGGTTGTGATGGAAAAGGTAATCCCTGCCACTATGGCACGGCGATCTTGCTCTTCTTCCATCGCTTCATCCATCTGCGCGCGCAGGCGGCGGACTTCACTATCAAAATCGGCTTCTTCCCAGGGAGCAAAACCTGAATCCGGTGATATCAAACCCGCCAGTGCGGTTGAGGCCGTCAGGGTAGTGAGGGGTTTGGCATCGGCTTTTAACATGTCCTGCGCGCGCTCTATATCGCGGCTGGATTTGTCGTTGAGGTTGGCATCGGGGCGCAGGCTTTCGTCACCGGAATCCACGATGGGTGCCTGACCAGTATCGGGCAATACTGGCGGGGTGATGATTGTGGTATCTCCATCCCCTGTTGAACCGCCACCATCAGGCACTGGATCAGTACCCGGTACCTCTGTCCCAGGGGGAGTTGTCGGAGGTGTCGTTGGCGGTGTCACAACCGGTGGCGTTGTAGGAGGCGAAACCGGCGGTTCAACCACCGGTGGTGTCACGGGAGGAACGACTGGCGGAACAACGGTTGATGCAGCAACCGTGACTTTAAAACGGGTATCTACCCATGCGCCGTCTGCATCCTGGGCACGCAAGGTGATAGTGGACTCACCTCCCGTTGCTGAGGCAAACGAAATGGTCATCATCCCGGTCGCCGGATCAATCTGAACGCTGGTAGCCACGTTGTTGTTGGTATTACCGATCAACGACCAGACAAGGTTTGTGCCGTTTTCAATATCGCTGGCGATATTGTGCAGATTCATCTGCTGGGGTGCACTGCCCGCATTGACCTTCATATCAGCAATACCCGTGGATACGGGTGTGTCATTCACGGGTTCAAGAGTGATCCGCACCAGATTATCCACCCAGGCACCCTGCTCGTCCTGCGCGCGCACGACCAACTCGCTAACACCGAACTGATTGGCACCGTAGTTCAGCTGCAATTTACCGGTAGCAGGATCGATACTGGCGTTGATAACCAATGAGGGATTGCTGTTGCTGATGACGGTATACACCAGATCGCTACTGGCGGTTTCGGTATCGCTAAACACTGCCCACAAATCAACCTGATCGCCCGCTGCATCTTCAAGATTGTTAATCACCACAGTGCCCGATGTTTGGGGCGCTTCGTTAACAGCGGTCACCCCCAACTGGAAGCTGGCGGTTGCCGTGGCAATGCCGTCGCTGGCAACAATATGGATTGCAATGGTGCCAGCATCGGCATTGGTGGGAGTGCCACTGAAACTCAAGGTCGATGAATTAAATCGCAACCAATCGGGCAAGGGTGAACCATCCGCTCTGGTTGCGGTGTAGGTCAGCACCGTACCCGCATCGGCATCGGTAAACATATTTGCGGGAAAGGTCACGCTAAATGGGCTGTTAGCCACGGCAGTTTGGTCGGCAGGCGCAATCGCCACTACCGGTGCGTCATTCAGGTTGTTGATGGTAATGACAAAACTGTCACTCACACTGCCGTTACGGCTATCGGTTGCGGTGACTTGCACGGTGATGCTGCCGATATCGCTCGCCGCGGGTGTACCGCTAAACCTACCCGTGGCCGCATCAAACACCAGCCAGGAGGGCAAGGCCCCACCGCCACTCAGTTGCGCACTTAAGCTCAGGGTATCGCCATCCGGATCAACAAAGGTAGATGCCGGGATCGTAAAACCAAATGCCTGATTCTCTTCCACTGACTGATCGGCAATCGGGCTCTGCACCACAGGCAATACGTTAGGTGGTTGCGGGGCGATGGTGATAACAAAACTATCGCTTATTAAGCCTCCGGCACCATCATCAGCCGCGATTTCAATATTCAGGGTTCCAGCCGTACCTACAGGCGGAGTGCCGCTGAAGGTGCGAGTAGCGCTGTTAAAGTTAAGCCAGGCAGGCAAAGCACCGGAATTGGATGTTGCGGTGTAAGTCAGCACATCGCCTACATCTTCATCACTGAACGTGTTGCTATTGAATGTGAACGTGAAGGCTGTAGTCTCGGTCGCACTTTGGTCAGGCAAGGGATTGGCGACAAGAGGTGCGTCGTTAGTGTTGGCGACCACAATGTCAAACGTCTCAACCACTTCACCGCCAAACCCGTCATTGGCTGTCACTTCAACCGTCCAGGTACCTACATCACCATTGGCAGGTGTGCCGGAAAAGGTGCGTGTTGCGGCATCAAAACTTAACCAGGGCGGCATGCCACCCAAGGTGGCGAGCTCAGCGGTGTAGGTAAAAGTTTGGCCAGCATCCACATCGGCAAAGGTGTTGATATCAAATTGGAAACTCCAGGCAGAGTCTTCGTTGACTGTCTGGTTAGGAATTGCCTGGTTTACCGTTGGCGCGATGTTGGTGTTGATCACCGTGATATCAAAGAAATCAGAGGTGGATGCACCGTGGTTATCGGTGGCAATCAATTCAACCGTGATGGTGCCCGCCTGATGCCAATGCGGTGTTCCCCAGAAGGTTCTGGTGGCCTCATTAAACTGCAGCCAGCCCATACTGCCGCCGCCCGCCAATTGCGCGCGATAAGTAATGGTGTCATTCGGGTCGGGGTCGGAAAAGGTATTGAGCGGAACCACCAGATTAAAAGGATCTTCCGCATCGATTGTTTGGTCGGTAATCGGGTAATCCACTACCGGTGCGGTATTGCTGCCATCATCTTTGGCGATTTTAAATGCCAGATCCCAGCCCCCTGCATCGGGCACACCGTTATCGATAAATGTTCCATCGGGGAAGACATTGCCCGGTAAGCGCGAGAACAGCACTTTGTCGTCGGTGCCGCTACTGCTTACCTGAATGACATAGGTCTGGGAGCCATTGAGTGAGACATTGGCAAAACTGAAGGTATGCCAACCAAAACCATCCCCACTGATTTGGGTTGATGAAATAGAGGCAGTGCCCAGTACCGCACCATTCCATCCATCGCGCAGCTCTACCGTGATCGTTTGCACTGCAGCATCTGCAAAACGCGCCAAATACAAACCGACTTCATTGACGGTGTAAGTCGCGCCCACGCTGTTGTAGAAAAAGCTTTGGCCAATCGGCGTTGGCGATAGCGGCAGCTGGGTGGTGCCATCGCCTGTGTCTATGTATTCGAGATCACCTACCGGATTGACGGTGAGGGTAAAGGTGTCAGTTACGGTTGCGCCAGTCGAATCTTCTGCCGTCACATCGATCGTTAAGGTGCCTATGTCGCCCACACCCGGAACACCGCTAAAGGTGCGGGTGACAGGATCAAAACTCAGCCACGCAGGCAAGCCACCGCCACCATTTAATTGCGCAGAATAGGTGAGCGTATCGCCTGCATCTGCATCAACAAACGTGCCCGCATTAAATTGGAAATTAAATGCAGACGCTTCAGTGGCGGTACGATCAGGGAGTGGAATCGCAACCGTGGGCGCATCATTCACATTTGCGACAGTAATTGTGAAGGTATCGGTGACAGTTCCACCGTTGCCATCGTTCGCGGTTACATCAATCGTGAGTGTGCCGACATCACCGTTAGCAGGAGTGCCGCTGAATGTGCGAGTAGCGGAATCAAAACTCAACCACGCAGGTAAACCACCGCCGCCATTTAATTGCGCGGAATATGTCAGCGAATCAAGCTCAGCATCCGCAAATGTATTGGATGCAAATTGAAAATTAAACGCGGCATCTTCTGTCGCATTTTGGTTGGGAATGATGTTCGCAACGGTGGGTGCATCATTCACATTTGCGACGGTAATTGTGAAGGTGTCGGTGACAGTTCCACCGTTGCCATCATCGGCGGTCACATCAATCGTGAGAGTACCTACATCACTGTTGGCAGGTGTACCGCTGAATGTGCGTGTAACAGGATCAAAACTCAGCCACGCCGGTAAACCACCGCCACCGTTTAATTGTGCTGAGTACGTCAGTGTTGCTCCCGCATCCACATCGGCAAACGTATTGGCGGCAAATTGAAAATTAAACGCAACATCTTCTGTCGCATTTTGGTCTGGAATGATGTTCGCAACCGTGGGCGCGTCATTCACATTTGCGACAGTAAGCGTGAAGGTATCGGTGACAGTTCCACCGTTGCCATCATTCGCGGTTACATCAATTGTGAGCGTGCCTACATCACCATTAGCAGGTGTGCCGCTGAATGTGCGAGTAGCGGAATCAAAACTCAACCACGCTGGTAAACCGCCGCCGCCATTTAATTGCGCGGAATATGTCAGCGAATCAAGCTCAGCATCCGCAAATGTATTGGATGCAAATTGAAAATTAAACGCAGCATCTTCTGTCGCATTTTGGTCTGGAATGATGTTCGCAACGGTGGGCGCATCATTCGCAGCATTGACGGTGATATTGACGGTATCGGTATCGGTCAATGTGCCGCCACTACCGGTATTACCCTGGTCACTGGTGGTGATACTCAAGACCGCCCCGCCATTGAAGTTGGCAGTCGGGTTGAAGGTCAGGTTATTCAGCGCGGTGTTGATGTCTGCGAGTGTGCCTGTGAATACCATCGTAGTATCGGCAGTGCCATCGCCGGTAGTAAATGCCAATCCGCCCGTGCCACCCAGAGTCAGTGTGCCATTGGTTACTGACAGCGTAACTTCCAA